>NZ_JBMWDP010000003.1:0-194104 GCF_049545505.1 Stenotrophomonas sp. NPDC077421
CCACCACCGATGCCGCCGTGCTGGAGGGCCTGGAAGCATTCCTGGTCACGACCCTGGGCAAGGGCGTGGTGTACGCCAAGGACACCCCGAACTTCATCGGCAACCGCATCGGCGTCTTCTCGATTCTGTCCACGATCTTCCACACCCAGCAGTTCGGCCTGGGTTTCGATGAAGTCGATGGCCTGACTGGCCCGCTGGTCGGCCGCCCGAAGTCGGCGACCTACCGCACCTCCGACGTGGTCGGCCTGGACACGATGGCGCACGTCATCAAGACGATGGGCGACACCCTGCCCAACGATCCGTGGCATCAGTATTTCGCCTCGCCGAAGTGGCTGGACGCGCTGATTTCCAAGGGTGCGCTCGGCCAGAAGACCGGCGCCGGCATCTTCCGCAAGGTCGGCAAGGACATCGTCGTGCTGGACCTGGAGAAGCAGGACTACCGCCCGGCCGACCGTACCGCCGCACCGGAAGTGGTCGACATCCTCAAGATCAGGAACCCGGCCGAGAAGTTCGCCAAGCTGCGCGAAAGCCAGCACCCGCAGGCGCAGTTCCTGTGGGCGACCTTCCGCGACCTGTTCCACTACAGCGCCTACCACCTGGCCGACATCGCCGAGACCGCGCGCGACGTCGACCTGGCCATCCGCTGGGGCTATGGCTGGTCGCTCGGCCCGTTCGAAACCTGGCAGGCTGCCGGCTGGAAGCAGGTGGCGCAGTGGATTGCCGATGACATCGTGGCCGGCAAGAGCATGAGCAATGCGCCGCTGCCGGACTGGGTGTTCGATGGCCGCGATGGCGTGCACGCCGCCGAAGGCAGCTACAGCCCGTCGCGCAACGCCAAGCTGCCGCGCTCGTCGCTGCCGGTGTACCAGCGTCAGCGCTTCCCGGACCCGCTGCTGGGCGAAACCTTCAGCCCGGGCGAGACCGTGTTCGAAAATGACGGCGTGCGCATGTGGCACGACGGCGACGGCATCGCCGTGGTCAGCTTCAAGACCAAGATGAACACCGTGTCCGACCACGTGCTCGATGGCCTGCAGGAAGCGATCAAGCGCGCCGAGAAGGACTTCAAGGGTCTGGTGATCTGGCAGCAGAAGGAACCCTTCTCCGCCGGTGCGGACCTGGCCGGTGCGCTCGGTCTGCTGCAGGCCGGCAAGGTCGAGCAGTTCGAGGACATGGTGCACAACTTCCAGCGCACCAGCCAGGCGATCAAGTACTCGCTGGTACCGGTGGTGACCGCCGTGCGCGGCCTGGCCCTGGGCGGCGGCTGCGAGTTCCAGATGCACAGCGCCAAGAGTGTGGCGGCACTGGAAAGCTACATCGGCCTGGTCGAAGCGGGCGTCGGCCTGCTGCCGGCCGGCGGCGGCCTGAAGGAGCTGGCGGTGCGTGCGTCGCAGGCGGCTGGTCCGGGCGGGGACGTCTTTGCCGAGCTGAAGAAGACCTTCGAAACCGTGGCGATGGCCAAGGTGTCCAACTCTGCGGTCAACGCCAAGGAGCTGGGCCTGATGCGCGCCACCGACAAGGTGGTCTTCAACAGTTACGAAGCGCTGTACATCGCCAAGGCCGAAGTGCAGGCGCTGGCCGAAGGCGGCTACCGTCCGCCGATGCCGGCCCGCCGCATCCAGGTCGCCGGCGACGTGGGCATCGCAACGTTCAAGATGATGCTGGTCAACATGCTCGAAGGCCGTTTCATCAGCCCCTACGACTACGAGATTGCCGTGCGCATCGCCACCGTGCTGTGCGGTGGCGAAGTCGACCGCGGCACGCTGGTGGACGAAGAGTGGCTGCTGACCCTGGAACGCAAGCACTTCGTCGAACTGGCCCAGCAGGAAAAGACCCAGGCCCGCATCGCGCACATGCTGAAGACCGGCAAGCCGCTGCGCAATTGACCGCGCCCCCTGTCTACGGTGGGTGCCGACCCCGGGTCGGCACTCCGGCTAAAAATTTCGAGAGATCACTGCAATGACCAAGCAAATCCAGGACGCCTACATCGTCGCCGCCACCCGCACCCCGGTCGGCAAGGCGCCCAAGGGCGTGTTCCGCAATACCCGTCCGGACGACATGCTTGCCCACGTGCTCAAGTCCGTGGTCGCACAGGCGCCGGGCATCGACGTCAACCGCATCGATGACGCGATCATCGGCTGCGCGATGCCGGAAGCCGAGCAGGGCATGAACGTGGCGCGCATCGGCGTGCTGCTGGCCGGCCTGCCGGACACCATCGCCGCACAGACGGTCAACCGCTTCTGCTCCTCCGGCCTGCAGGCGGTGGCGATGGCCGCCGACCAGATCCGGCTGGGCAACGCCGACCTGATGCTGGCCGGCGGTACCGAGTCGATGTCGATGGTGCCGATGATGGGCAACAAGATCGCGATGGCGCCGAGCGTCTTCGACAACGATCACGTCGCCATCGCCTATGGCATGGGCATCACTGCCGAGAAGGTCGCCGAAGAGTGGAAGGTGTCGCGTGAGGAGCAGGACGCCTTCGCCCTCGCCTCGCACCAGAAGGCGATCGCCGCCATCCAGAACGGTGAGTTCAAGGATGAGATCAGCCCCTACGACGTACGCACCCGCCAGCCGGACCTGGCCGATGGCCGCCGCATCATCACCCGTGACCGCATCGTCGACACCGACGAAGGCCCGCGCCTGGATTCGTCGGCCGAAGGGCTGGCCAAGCTGCGCCCGGTGTTCCGCAACGGCCAGTTCGGCGGCACCGTCACCGCCGGCAACTCGTCGCAGATGAGCGACGGCGCCGGTGCGGTGCTGCTGGCCTCCGAACAGGCGGTCAAGGACTATGGCCTCACGCCGCTGGCCCGCTTCGTCAGCTTCTCGGTTGCCGGCGTGCGCCCGGAAGTGATGGGCATCGGCCCGATCGCCGCGATCCCGAAAGCCCTCAGGCAGGCAGGCCTGACCCAGGACCAGCTGGACTGGATCGAGCTCAACGAAGCGTTCGCCGCGCAGTCGCTGGCCGTCATCCGCGACTGCGGCCTGGACCCGTCCAAGGTCAACCCGCTGGGCGGCGCCATCGCCCTCGGTCACCCGCTGGGGGCGACCGGTGCGATCCGCACCGCCACCCTGCTGCACGGTCTGCGCCGTCGTCAGCAGAAATACGGCATGGTCACCATGTGCATCGGCACCGGCATGGGTGCAGCAGGCATCTTCGAATCGCTGTAACGCCGGGCGTTGCCAGGCAGAACGCAGAAGGGCAGCCGCGAGGCTGCCCTTCTGCGTGGAGTTGCTGCGTACCGACCCGCGGTCGGCACCCAAGTGTCCCGGTCAGCTGTCGGCGAGTGCCTTCTTGAGCATTTCGCGGGCGGGGCCAGCCAGCTTCTCGTTGTTGAGCGCGAAGCGGATGGTGGCCTCGACCAGTCCCAGGTGGGTGCCGCAGTCGAAACGGGTGCCCTCGAACCGATAGGCATCGACGCGCTCGGTCTTGAGCAGCTCGGCGATGGCATCGGTCAGCTGGATCTCGCCGCCGGCACCGGTGCCGGTGGATTCGAGCAGATCGAAGATCGCCGGGCTCAGCACATAACGGCCGACCACGGCGAGGTCGCTCGGCGCATCCTCAGGCTTGGGCTTCTCCACGATCGCGCTGATCCGGCCCTGGCGGCCGTCGAAGGCGTCGGTCGCCACGATGCCGTAGCTGCCGGTCTTGTCGTGCGGCACGTCTTCCACGGCAATGATGCTGGCGCCGCTGGCCTGGTTGGCATCGGCCATCTGCTTGAGCGCACCGTCGCCGCGGTTCCAGATCAGGTCGTCGGGCAACAAGACAGCGAACGGCTCGTCGCCGACGATGGCTTTGGCGCAGAGCACCGCGTGCCCCAGGCCCAGCGCTTCGGCCTGGGTGACAAAGATCGCCCGCACCCCGTTCGGCAATACGTGCCGGACCAGCTCCAACTGCTCCTTCTTGCCGGCGCGCTCGAGCTTCTGCTCCAGTTCGTAGGCCTTGTCGAAGTAGTCGGCCACCGCATGCTTGTAGCGGTTGGTGATGAAGATCAGGGTGTCGCACCCTGCTTCGATCGCTTCGTCGACCGCGTACTGGATCAGCGGCCGGTCAATGATCGGCAGCATCTCCTTGGGCACGGTCTTGGTCGCCGGCAGGAACCGGGTGCCCAGACCCGCTACCGGGAATACCGCCTTGCGAATGCGCTTGTTGCTCATCAGTGCCTGTTGGCCTCTCGTGCGGGGAACGGCAGCACTGTAGCGGAGGTGACGTTATCGTCCTGTGGCAATGGCGCGAACTCGGGCATGGTCGCAAACAGGATGCTGTTGATCGCATCGGTGTCGTAGGTGGCGATGGCCTCGCGCAGCTTGGGCACGTTGCCCAGCACCTGCTCGCGCGCGAAGCTGCGCACACCGGCTTCCAGGATCTTGGGGTGCGCCGTGGGACGGTAGTCCTCGTCCGAGTAGAACAGCGTCTCGTGCAGCTTCTCGCCCGGACGCAGCCCGGTATAGATGATGGCGATGTCCTTGTACGGCTGCTTGCCGGCCAGACGGATCATCTGCTCGGCGAGCACGCGGATCGGCACCGGCTCGCCCATGTCCAAGGTGTAGATCGCGCCATGCGACGCCGAGGCGGCCGCCTGCAGGATCAACTGGCAGGCCTCGGGAATGGTCATGAAATAGCGCGTGACTTCCGGGTCGGTCACGGTCACCGGGCCACCCTTGAGGATCTGCTCGCGGAACACCGGAACCACACTGCCGGCCGAGGCCAGCACGTTGCCGAAGCGCACGGTCACGAAACGGGTGTGGTTGGTCTTCTGATCCAGGCTCTGGCAGATCATCTCCGCGTAGCGCTTGCTGGCGCCCAGCGCATTGACCGGATCGACCGCCTTGTCCGTGGAGATGAACACGAAGTGCTCGATCCGGGCCTCGACGCAGGCGCGCGCGACCGTTTCGGTGGACAGGATGTTATTGCGCACTGCCTCGCGCAGCTGACGCTCCAGCACCGGCACCTGCTTGTAGGCGGCAGCATGGAACACCGCGTCCACGTGCGACAGCGACAGGGCATGGCGGATCACCGCCGGATCACCGCAGTCACCCAGCACGGCCTCCACGTCCAGATCGGGGAAGCTGCGCTTGAGCTCGGCCTCGATGGTCAGCAGCAGCAGTTCGCTCATTTCCAGCAGCACGATGCGGCCAGCGCCGTGGCGCGCGCACTGGCGGCACAATTCCGAGCCGATGGAGCCGCCCGCGCCGGTGACCAGCACGGTACGACCGCCCAGCCAGCCACGGATCAGAGCCCAGTCCGGCAGGATCGGCTTGCGGCCGAGCAGGTCCTCGATCGCCACTTCCTTGAGCTGCCCGGGCAATGAATGGCCCAGCAGGATGTCGTTGAGCTTGGGCACCATCCGGAACGGCACGCCAGTGCTTTCGCACAGGGCCACCACGCGCTGCATGCCGACCGCATCCAGCGAGGGAATGGCGATCACCAGCAGCTTGGCGGCGGTCTCACGGACCACGGCCGGCGCATCGTCCAAGGTGCCGAGGATCGGCAGGCCCTGCAGCTTGGCGCCCTGCAGGTGGGGCGCGTCATCGAGCAGCCCGACCGGATGGAAATCGCCGGACCGGCGCAGGTCACGGACCAGGGCTTCGGCCGCCTGCCCCGCGCCCAGGATCAGCACCCGGCGCGCACTGGCGTCCGACTGCAGCGCCTGGTAGTCCTTCCATGCACGGTACAGCAGGCGCGGCGCGCCAAGCAGCGCCGACAGGGCGAACGGATAGATCACCAGCACCGACATCGGCACGCCATTGAAGCGCTTGTAGGCCAGCGCCACCACGATGGCCAGCAGACCGATGAAGCTGGCTTTGAAGATGTTGAGCAGATCGGCCACGCTGGCAAAGCGCCAGAGGCCGCGATACAGGCCCACGCGCCAGAACACCACCGCCTGGATCACCAACACCAGCGAGGTGTCGATGTTCCACAGCGGCAGGGCAGGTGCATCGGGAAGCATGGAGTAACGGCCGGCATGCAGCAGTTGCCAACACGCCCAGACCATGAACAGATCGTGGGCGACGATGGCGGCCCGCGGAATCAAGCCGGTAAAACGGTCCTGCCAAGGCGTCATAAAAAGCACAGTCCTTCTAAAGGCGCATTCCCTTGCGCAGGAGTAGCCAAAGGCCGGTCGCGAGGATCATCCACGCGACAGCCACGGCAGCCTCCCACCTCGGCTGCAAATGTGTGCAAGCATTAAACACCGCGACACTGAATAAACCAAAAACAAAGTACATACCGGTGGTGAAACTGTGGCTTGCGCCACTTTTCACCATCCGCTGGTACAGGTGTTGTGTGTGGGGTTGCGTCCAACGCTGCCCCGACAGCATGCGCGACAACAGTGTGAAGCCGGCGTCCACAAGGAACCCGGTCAGCGGCACCAGCAGCAACACCCACTGGATGTCGGTCACCACGCTCGTCAGGCATACCAGCGCCGCGACGGCATAGCCAAGCGCGCCGCTGCCGACATCGCCCATGAAGATGCGGGCCTGCGGGAAATTGAACGGCAGGAAGCCCAGGCAGGCCAGGCCAAGCACGACGCCGGCCAGACCGAACGGCGACGGCAGCACGAGGGCAAAGGCCATCGCGGCCAGGATCGCCTGCGTGGTCGCAATGCCGTTGATCCCATCCATGAAATTCCAGATGTTGACCAGCGACACCGTGAACAGCAGGGCCAGAACCGACTGCACCAGATTGCCCGTGACCTGCCAGACCAGACCGGCCAGCAGCGCGGATGCGACCAGATGCACCAGCAGGCGACGCAGGGCGGGCAGCGGGTGGTGGTCGTCCCACCAGCCAATCCCCGCCACCATCCCCAGCCCGATGGCGAACACCAGCAGCGCCTTGGCGGCGGACGGCCAGATCAGCGCCGCCGCCAGGCAGGTCAACAGCAGCGTGGCCACGATCGCGATGCCGCCACCGCGGGGCGTGGCGACGCCGTGGCTGCGCCGTTCGCCCGGCTGATCCATCAGGTTGCGGCGCAGGGCGTACCGGCGCGCGCACCCGGTCAGGGCCGCAGAGAGGGCCATGACCGCCACCAGGCCGGCCAGCCAGATCCAGGGGATCACCACTTACAGCACCGCGTAGTTCAGCAGCGGCTTGACCGTACCCCACTCCTTGCAGCTGGGGCATTGCCAGTGGTGCGTCCGCGCGCCGAAGCCGCAGCGCGTGCAGCGATAGGCCGGATTGCGGACCAGCAACTGGTCGGTGATGTGTTTGAGGTCGTGCAGCGTGGCCGTCGCATCGGCGCCATCGGCCAGGGTGAGATCGATCAGCGCCGATTCGCCGCGGACCGACGGGCGGTCCTTGAGCTGGCGGCCCAGGTAGGCGCGCGCGGGTGCCACGCCTTCCTGCTCTTCCATCAGCTGGGTCAGGGCCAGCACGGGCGCGATGCCGCGGTAGTGCTCGGTCATCTCCGACAGGAACGCGCGCGCGCCGGCCAGGTCGCCAACCTTGCGGTAGTTCTGCATCAGGGCCGGCAACAGTTCGGGCAGGTAGTCCGGGTCGTTGCGCGCGGCACGCTCGAACGCCCTGACCGCCGCTTCGTGATGCCCGACGTCGGACTCCAGGCGGCCTTCGATGATGCCGGCACGCACCGACATGGCATCGGCCTGGTAGGCACGTGCGATGGCCGCCCGCGCGTCGTCGACGCGGTCGGCGCCGCGATAGCGCTCGGCCAGTTCGCACTCGAACTGGCCGATCAGCTTGCCCATCGGCTCGCCAGTGACTTCCTCGAAGCGGCTGGCGTTGTCGATCGCCTTTTCCCAGTCGCGTTCGGCCTGGTAGATGCCGATCAGGTGCTTGAGTGCCTGCGGGGCGCGCTGGTCGATCTGGGCCAACTCGGTGAACACGGTTTCGGCACGGTCGAGCAGGCCGGACTTCATGTAGTCCTCGCCCAGGGCGAGGAGCGCCTGGACGCGCTGTGCATCGCTGAGGTCGCTGCGGTTGACCAGCCCCTGGTGCAGGCGGATCGCACGGTCCACCTCGCCACGGCGGCGGAACAGATGGCCCAACGCGACCTGGGTCTCGAAGGTTTCCTTGTCCAGCTCGGCGATGTGCAGGAACAGCTCGATCGCCTTGTCCGGCTGCTCATTGAGCAGGTAGTTCAGGCCACGGAAGTAGGTGCTGGAGAGCCGGCTGACCTGGTTGTCGCCATGACGCTGGCCACCGCGCCGGCCGATCACCCAGCCCGACAGCGCCGCCAACGGCAGACACAGGAAGAACCAGAACCACTCGGAGACAAATTCCATCGGCGCTCAGCGTCCGTCGAAAGTAGAAGAAGGAGGAGGTGTGGCGACCACCACGGGGGCAGCCTTCTGCGCCTTGCGCAGTTTGGAATACAGCGGGATGACCATGCTGGCCAGGACCAGGGCACCGCCGATCAGGGCACCGGACAGCAGCGAAATGATGATGGCCAGGCCGGTGGTCGTGGCGATCTGGGTGAAGCCCAAGCTGATGGCGATCGGCTGCGAATTGAGCGCGCCGACAATGAGCCCGACCACCAGAACCGCCAGCAGGACCAGTAGACGTACGATATTCATGTACCAGCTCCAGTTCCGGAAGGCCTCAAGAGTAGCGGACTAGCACTCCGCTCTACCAGCCGACACGGCGGAAAACATGCCCCCGGGATACGGACGCGACGGCTCAGGCAGGATCGCTTTCCAGCGGTACGACGGCGCTGACGCGCTCGCGCAACTCCTTGCCCGGCTTGAAATGCGGGACATGCTTGCCCGGCAATGCCACCGACTCCCCCGTCTTGGGGTTGCGCCCGAGGCGCGGCGGCCGGTAGTGCAACGAAAAACTGCCGAACCCGCGGATCTCGATCCGATCACCGCCGGCCAACGCCCCGCCCATCATTTCCAGCAACGACTTCACCGCCAGATCGACATCGTCCGACTTCAAATGCGCCTGTCGGCGCGCCAGGATTTCGATCAGCTCGGATTTGGTCATTACGGGCTCTTGGGGAGGAAACCAGACCCTGAAACGGCCCGGACAAAAGTCCGGGCCGTCCAGGAAACTACTGCAACGGGTAAGACCGATTACTCGGACTTGTTGCCGTTCAGCTGTGCGCGCAGCAGCGCGCCGAGCTGGGTCGTGCCACCCGAAGCGGACTGGTATTCCTCCAGCACTTCGCGCATTTCCGCGTCGTCCTTGGCCTTGATCGACAGCTGCAGGGTACGGCCCTTGCGGTCCATGCCCACGAACTTGGCTTCGACCTTGTCGCCGACCTTCAGGAACTGGGTCGCGTCGTCAACGCGCTCGTTCGCAACGTCGCGAGCGGACACGTAGCCTTCGATGCCGTCAGCCAGTTCGATGGTAGCGCCCTTGGCGTCCACTTCCTTGACCACGCCTTCGACCTTGGAACCCTTCGGATTGGCCGCCATGTACTGGCCGAACGGATCCTGCTCCAGCTGCTTGACGCCCAGGCTGATGCGCTCGCGTTCCGGATCGACGGCCAGGACCACTGCGTCCAGGGTGTCGCCCTTCTTGAAGTTGCGGACCACGTCTTCGCCGGTGGTGTTCCAGCTGATGTCCGACAGGTGCACCAGGCCGTCGATACCGCCGTCCAGGCCGATGAAGATGCCGAAGTCGGTGATCGACTTGATCTGGCCCGACACCTTGTCACCCTTCTTGTGGATGGCAGCGAAGGTTTCCCACGGATTGGCGGCAACCTGCTTCATGCCCAGCGAGATGCGGCGACGCTCCTCGTCGACATCCAGGACCATGACTTCGACTTCGTCACCGACCTGCACAACCTTGGACGGGTTGACGTTCTTGTTGGTCCAATCCATTTCCGAAACGTGCACCAGGCCTTCGACGCCCGGCTCGATCTCGACGAACGCGCCGTAATCGGTGACGTTGGAGACCTTGCCGAAGACGCGGCTGTTGGCCGGGTAACGACGGGCGATGTTGTCCCACGGATCCTCGCCCAGCTGCTTCAGACCCAGCGAAACGCGGTTGCGCTCGCGGTCGAACTTCAGCACGCGCACGTCCAGCTCGTCGCCGACGTTCACGACTTCGGACGGGTGGCGCACGCGCTTCCAGGCCATGTCGGTGATGTGCAGCAGGCCGTCGATACCGCCCAGGTCCACGAACGCGCCGTAATCGGTCAGGTTCTTGACGACACCCTTCAGGATCGCGCCTTCCTGCAGCTTGTCCATCAGCTGCTCGCGCTCTTCCGAGTGCTCGCTTTCGACGACTGCACGACGCGAGACCACGACGTTGTTACGCTTGCGGTCCAGCTTGATGAGCTTGAATTCCAGCTCCTTGCCTTCCAGGTAGGCCGGGTCGCGCACCGGGCGCACATCCACCAGCGAACCGGGCAGGAACGCGCGGACATCCTTGATGTCCACGGTGAAACCACCCTTGACCTTGCCGCTGATGCGGCCGGTGATGGTTTCGTTCTTTTCCAACGCTTCTTCCAGCTCGTCCCACACCATCGCGCGCTTGGCCTTCTCGCGCGACAGGACGGTTTCACCGAAGCCGTTCTCGATCGAGTCGAGGGCGACCTTGACGACGTCGCCTTCGGCAACATCGATCTCGCCAGCGTCGTTACGGAACTGTTCGATCGGCACGATGCCTTCGGACTTCAGGCCGGCGTTGATCACCACGACGTCGCCGCGGACTTCAACGACAACACCGCTGACGATGGCGCCCGGCTTCAGCTTGGCCAGATTGGCCTGACTGGCTTCGAACAGTTCGGCAAATGATTCGGTCATTAGATTTACTCTGTTGGACACATGGGCATTGGTCCCCGCAAGGGTTCCGTTTACTGCCCGCCTGTTGGTCGACCCCGGAAACGCAGGTCGTGTGTTAAGTAGGAAAACCGCCACGCATCATTGCGGGACGGAGCTGTTGTTGCCTTGCAGTAGTGCGACTGCCGTCGATGGACTGACGACCCTCCTTACAACGGATCAGGCACCCGAAACCGGAAGCAGATCCAGTACCTTGGCAACGACGGCGTCGATGCCGATACCACTGGTGTCGATGATGACGGCATCGTCTGCCGGCTTCAGGGGCGCCACTGTGCGCTGTGCATCACGGGCGTCGCGGGCCATGATCTCGCGCAGGAGGTCTTCAAAGTTAACAGAAACCCCCTTGTCTTTCAACTGCTTATGCCGCCGCTCCGCCCGCTCCTCGGCGCTGGCGGTCAAAAAGACCTTGAATGGGGCATCCGGGAAGATGACCGTCCCCATGTCGCGACCGTCGGCAACCAGACCCGGCTCGATCCTGAATGCGCGCTGGCGCTCTTTCAGGGCGGCCCGGACCTCCGGAATGGCCGCAATGGCCGACGCCAGGGCGCCGGTGGTCTCCAGGCGCAGCTCGTCGGTGGCATCGGTATCGTTGACCAGCACGCGCAGCCCGCCATCGGCCGATTCGACGAAACGGACATGGGTATCGAACGTGCACCGGACCAGCGCGGAGGCGTCGGATGTGTCGATATCGGCCCAGCTGGCCGCCACGCCCACGGCGCGGTACAGGGCGCCCGAATCGAGGTAATGCCACCCCAGCCGGCGTGCGACAATGCGGCTGACGGTCCCCTTGCCGGCCCCGGACGGGCCGTCGATGGTGAGCACGGAAGGAAGCTGGTTCATGGGTTTCCCGGTGATTTTGACGGGCCATTCTAGCCCCTGCCCGGCCCCGCCCGAGACCTTTTTCGTGCAACCACTTGAAAGGATGGAAAAAAGACCGGTAGAATGGCGGGCTTGAACGAGCGTCACCTGCCGATTGTCATCTGCATATCGCGGCCGCGCTCCAACCGAATCCAACGTTTACGCCGAGGTATGCAATGAAAGTCCTGTCTTCCCTGAAGTCGGCCAAGTCCCGTCACCGTGACTGCAAGGTCGTTCGCCGCCGTGGCAAGATCTTCGTGATCTGCAAGTCGAACCCGCGTTTCAAGGCTCGCCAGCGCTGAGCCGAAGGAAGTCGCACCCGCACGGGTCGCGACCTGCCTGAACAAAAAGCCGCCTCCGGGCGGTTTTTTGTTGCCGTTTTTGCTGTAATCGGCGGGTGGGGCGCGGCCGCTGGCCGCGACACCTTCTTTTTTCTTGACCACTGGGGAGTAGATCGAGATGAAACGTTACCTGACCACCCTGCCGCTGCTGGCCCTGCTGGCCTGTTCCAGCGTGCATGCCGACACCCTGCTGATCGACCGCAGCCGCGAGAAGCCCGCCGTGGCCCTGCCCGTGCGCGGCCAGAGCATGCAGCAGGTCCAGTCGCAGTTCGGCGATCCGGGTGAACGCCTGGAGCCGCGCGGCGGGCAGAAGCGCCAGTGGCCGACCATCCACCGCTGGGTGTACCCGCAGTTCACCGTCTACTTCGAGAAGCAGAAGGTGATCGATGTGGTTGCCAACCAGGCCGACGCCAATGAGATCGGGCCCAAACCGCCGATCCGCTGACCCTCCCACTGCCCGCCGCCCGGCGGGCCATCGCACCGAGATCATGAACGACACGCTCCGCTTTCCGGCCGAATGGGAACCCCAGTCCGCCATCCTGATTGCCTGGCCCCACGCCGAAACCGACTGGGCCGACCGCCTGGGCGACGTCGAGGACACCTACATCGCCCTGGTGGCAGCCATCACCCGTTTCCAGCCGGTGGTGATCATCGTTGCCGACGATGACCTGGAGGCCTACGCCGACGCGCGCCTGCGCTCCAACCGCATCGACATGGACCGCGTCCGGTTCGTCACCGCGCAGTACGACGACACCTGGCTGCGCGATTCCGGCCCGATCACGCTCACGCGTGCCGATGGCGGTTTCCGCCTGCTCGACTTCCGCTTCACCGGCTGGGGCGGCAAGTTCGACGCCAGCCTGGACGATCAGCTGGTGGGCGTGCTGCATGGCGCCGGGCTGTTCGCCAATGCGGAACTGCAGAGCATTCCGTTCGCGCTGGAAGGCGGCGGCATCGAAACCGATGGCGCCGGCACGCTGCTGACCACCTGGCAGTGCCTGCACGAACGCCATCCGGACCGAGACCGCGCCTCGCTCAGCGCCGATCTGGCAACCTGGCTGGCGCAGGACCGGGTGCTGTGGCTGGACCACGGCTATCTGGAGGGCGACGACACCGACGCCCATATCGACACCCTGGCCCGCTTCGCTTCGGTGGACAGCATCGTCTACCAGGCCTGCGACGACAGCAGCGACTCGCACTTCGCCGAACTCCAGGCGATGGGCGACGAACTGGCCGCGCTGCGCACCGCCGACGGCGCGCCGTACCGCCTGTTCCCGCTGCCGTGGGCCCGCCCGGTGATCGACGAGGGCCGCCGGCTGGCGGCATCCTACGCAAACTACCTGATCCTCAATGGGGCGGTGCTGATGCCGGCCTACGGCGACGTGGCCGACAACGCCGCACGCGACGTCCTGGCCGAGGCCTACCCGAACCACGAGATCGTGCAGGTCCCCTGCCGCTCGCTGATCTGGCAGAACGGCAGCCTGCATTGCATCACCATGCAGTTGCCGGAAGGGTTGCTGGCGTAACGCCACCCCCTGGTCGACGCACCACCTGGCGCCGGGCTTTTGCCCGGCGCTTTTTGTTTTCGGCAACGCACGGGGGTCCGCGCGCTCGCCGGGCTGGCACCATGCCATCGCCGCGCATTTAGCGCCCAGCACGCCGCGTGCACCCATCCGCGATAAACTGCGGTTTTCCCCCTGCAGGACCCGCCCCGGATGAGCTCACGCCACACCCTTTCCGTCGCCCTGATCCAGGAGCGCAACCACGGTGACGCGGCCGCCAATCTGGCCGTGATCGAGACGCGCGTGGCTGAAGCGGCCGCCCAGGGTGCCAAGCTGATCCTGCTGCAGGAACTGCACAACGGCGCGTACTTCTGCCAGCACGAGTCGGTCGATGAATTCGACCTGGCCGAACCCATCCCCGGCCCCAGCACCGAACGTCTGGGCGCATTGGCGAAAAAGCATGGCGTCGTCATCGTCGGTTCGCTGTTCGAGCGCCGCGCCGCCGGCCTCTATCACAACACGGCCGTCGTCTTCGAAAAGGACGGCACGCTGCTGGGCAAGTACCGCAAGATGCACATCCCGGACGATCCGGGTTTCTACGAAAAGTTCTACTTCACCCCCGGCGACATCGGCTTCAAGCCGATCGACACCTCGGTGGGCCGCCTGGGCGTGCTCGTGTGCTGGGACCAGTGGTATCCGGAAGCGGCGCGCCTGATGGCGCTGGCCGGCGCCGAGCTGCTGCTCTACCCCACCGCGATCGGCTGGGACCCGGATGACCAGCAGGACGAACAGACCCGCCAGCGTGACGCGTGGGTGCTGAGCCACCGCGGCCATGCCGTCGCCAACGGCGTGCCGGTGCTGAGCTGCAACCGCGTCGGCCACGAGGCCTCGCCGCTGGGCGCCTCGGGCATCCGGTTCTGGGGCAACAGCCATGTGCTCGGCCCGCAGGGCGAGTTCATCGCCGAGGCCGGCACCGACCCGACCGTGCTGATCTGCGACGTGGACCTGCAGCGCAGCGAGCATGTCCGTCGGATCTGGCCGTTCCTGCGTGACCGCCGCATCGACGCCTACGGCGACCTGCTCAAGCGTTACATCGACTGACCGCCCAGGCCTCTGACCCGTGACCGTGACCGTGCTGCTGCGCGACGCCAACGATGCCGATATCCCGGCCATCACCGCCATCTACGCGGTGGAAGTGACCGACTTCGTCAATACCTACGAGTACGACGTACCGGACATGGCGGAGATGCAGCGACGCATGCATGACATCGTGTCGCGCGGCTTCCCGTACCTCGTTGCAGAGGTCGATGGCCGGATTGCCGGCTACGCGTATGCCAACACCTACCGCGGCCGCATCGCCTACCAGTGGACCGTGGAGAATTCGGTCTACGTGGATGCCGCGTTCCAGGGACACGGGGTCGGCACGGCCCTCATGCAGGGTCTGATCGACGCGTGCGTGGCGCGCGGCTATCGCCAGATGGTGGCGGTGATCGGCGAGCCGTCGAACACCGCCTCGATCAAACTGCACGAACGCTTCGGCTTCCACACCGTCGGCGTTTTCCGCGGCCTCGGCCGCAAGCATGGCCGCTGGCTGGACACCGTCCAGATGCAACGCGCGCTCGGCGATGGTGCCGACAGCGCCCCTTCGAATGAATGATGCGATGACTGATACCCAGATCGACGACACCGGCGACACACTGTTCGCCGGCCAACCCGTGCGCGTGGTCGAACGCGACGGCGTGCGCTATACCCTGCTCGGCACCGCGCACGTCTCCCAGGCCAGTGTGGACGCGGTCGAGCGCGCGATCGGCAGCGGCCGCTTCGATGCGGTGGCCGTGGAGCTGGACGCGCAGCGCCTGCAGGCGCTGACCAACCCCGATGCGCTGGCCAAGCTGGATCTGGTCGAGGTGATCCGCAAGGGGCGTGTGGCGCTGTTCGCGGCCAACCTGGCCCTGGCCGCCTACCAGCGACGCCTGGCGGAGCAGCTGGGCATCGAACCGGGCGCGGAGCTCAAGCGGGCGGTCGCCCTGGCGAACGAGCGGCACCTGCCGGTGCACCTGATCGACCGCGAGGTCGGCCTGACCTTCAAGCGCGCCTCGCAGCGGCTGGGTTTCTTCGGCAAGATCAAGCTCGTTATGGGCCTGGGGGCCGGCCTGTTCGCCTCCGAGGACGTGGGCGAGGACGAGATCGAAAAGCTCAAGCAGGGCGACATGCTCGAAGCCAGCTTCGGCGAGTTCGCCAGCGAAAGCCCGGCGCTGTACGAAACCATCATCGGCGAGCGTGACCGCTACATGGCCACCCGCCTGCGCGAGATCCACGATCCAGAGCAGCGCAACGTGCTGGCCGTTGTCGGTGCCGGTCACCTGGCCGGACTGGCGCGGTACCTGGAAAACGATACCGATGCGCCGGGCCCGCTGCGTGCCTCGCTGGAAGAGGTGCCGAAGAAGCGCAACATCCCCTGGATCACCCTGACCATCCTGGCGATCGTGCTGACCGGCATCGCCGTTGGCTTCTACCGGGGCGGCTTGGGCGTGGGTACCGAGCTGCTCGCGACGTGGGCGATGTACACCGGCGGCCTGGCCGGCCTGGGCTGTCTGTTGGCGGGGAGCCATCCGTTGAGCATCCTGACGGCGATCGTGGTCGCTCCGTTCAAGCCGTTCCGCCTGAGCATCCCCACCGGCGCGTTCTCGGCCCTGGTCGAAGCGCGCCTGCGCAAGCCGGCGTATGAGGACTTCCTCAAGCTCCGCGATGACGCCCAGAGCCTCAAGGGGTGGTACCGCAACCGCGTCACCCGGGTGGTGCTCACCTTCATGCTGACCAACATCGGCAGCATGCTGGGCCTGTGGCTGACCGGGTTCCAGGTGTGGCACAAGGTCGGCGGCTGACCGCCACCGCGAGGTAGAGCCGACCGTTGGTCGGCTGCCGTTGTTTTTCGGGGGGCCGGCCAACGGCCGGCACCCCGTGGCATCACGCCGCTTCGATCACCGCGTCGGTGCCCTTCGGCGGCAATCCCCTCGCCCGCCGCACGAGGCCTGCAACCGCGCTGCTCAGGTCGTCCAGGATCGCGTAGATGGTCGGCAGGAACAGCAGGCTGACCACCGTGGAGAACGCCAGTCCACCGGCAATGGCACGTGCCATCGGGTAGTACGGCGGGCCGTTGCCGAGCAGCTGCGTGTCGGTCAGCGAGATCGGAATCATGGCCAGAATCGCCGTACCCATCGTCATCATGATCGGTCGCAGGCGCTCACGCGAGCCCTCCACCAGCGCCAGCGTGCGCCCTGCCCCGCGCCGGCGCAGGTTGTTGATGTGTTCGATCATCACAATGCCGTTGTTCACCACCACGCCCATCAGAACCAGGATGCCGATGAAGGACATGATTCCGAACGAGGTGCCGGTCAACCAGAACAGCCAGAACACACCGAAGATCGAGAACAGCACGCCGCTCATGATCGCCGCCGGGAACAGCAGCGACTCGAACACCGCCGCCATCACCACGTAGATCATGACCAGTGCGATCAGCAGGTTGAACATCATCTGCTGCATCGCCTCGTTGTCATCACCGTAGTCGCCGCCATCGAAGGTGAAGGTGTAGCCGGCCGGGAAGCTCATGGGCTTGAGCACCTCCTCCATCGCCTTGCGCCCTTCGGGCACCGTGACCTTCTCGGCAAGGTTCGCCTTGATGGTCAGCGTGGTCTGGCGGTTGGTGCGGCCGATCTGGGTCGCGGTCGGCTTGACCGTCACATCGACCAGGCTCAGCAGCGGCACCGAGCGGCCGTCACCGGTACGAACGGTGAAGCTGGCCAGGTCTTCGGGACTGCTCTGCTCGGCACCGGCAAAGCGCACCCACACCGGCACTTCGGTATCGCCGCGACGGAACTCGCGCATGGGGGCGCCGCGCAGCGCCAGGCCGACAAAGCTCGCCACCTGCTCGGCATTGAAGCCGAAGGCGGCCGCACGCTCGCGGTCAACATGGATGGCCAGTTCGCTGCCCTTCTCGCCGTTGTCGATGCGCACATCGCGCAGCTCTGTGCGCTGGGCCAGCAGGGGCAGCACTTCCTCGCCGATCTCCTGGAGCATCTTGGTCGAATCACCCACCAGCTGCACCTGCACCGACTGATTGCCGCCACCGCCGCCATCGCCGCCCTGGTTGCCGACGACGTAATCCGCACGTGCTGAACGCGGCAGGCCCTTGCGCAGCAGTTCCTGCACCGCAGGCAGGTTGTCGGCATGTTCGGTATCGAAGGTCACCGTGGTGCTGCTGCCTTCCTGCTCGCTGTACCAGGAGTACACCTGAGTGATGTGGAGCTTCTCGCGGTTCTCGTCGAGGTAGCGCTCCACCCGCGCCACTTCCTCGGACATCTGGACGTAGGTGTAGGCGCCCTTCCAGTTGTACCCGATGAAGATGTCCTTGCCGCCTTCGCCGCCGAACATGTCGATCTTGGTGAGCTTCATCGGCACCAGGCTGATCAGCACCACCAGGAAGATGCCGAACACGCTCCAGCCGCGGTGCTCCAGCGTCCATTGCAGGATGCGCGCATAGCGTCGCTGCAGGCGTGCGATCACGCCGGTCTCCGAATGCACCAGCTTGGGCGTCTTCATGCGCGCCGACAGCATCGGGATCAGGCTGACCGCGACCAGCCACGAGGCCAGCAGCGACACCGAGATGGTGATCGCGATCTGCGCCATGAAGATGCTGATGTTGTTGGTTTCGCCGAACAGGTTCGGCACGAACACGATGCAGTGGCACAGGGTGCCGGCGCTCAGCGCGATGGCCACGTTGCGGGTGCCGATGATCGAGGCAAGCACCGGCTGGTCGGGCATGCGCTCGCGTTCCTGGTAGATGCTCTCCACCACGACCACGGCATTGTCCACCAGCATGCCCACTGCCAGCAGCAGGCCCATCATGGTGAGGATGTTGAGGGTGACCCCCGCGAAGTACATGAAGCCCAGGGTGATCACGAAACAGATCGGAATGGCCAGGGTGACCATCAGCGTGGAGGGCCAGTGGCGCAGGAAGAAGAACAGCACCGTCACCGACAGCAGCAGGCCCACCGCACCGGCCTCGGCCAGCTCCAGCAGCGAGGAGGTGACCATCTTGCCCTGGTTGTCGATCACCTTGACCTGCACATCGCGCATCGATGACTGGCTGCGGATCGCTTCCACTTCGGCCAACGCCGCGCGCGACACTTCCACCAGGTTGGCGCTGCGCTCCTTGTAGATATCCAGGCCGATGGCGGGATTGCCATCCAGTCGTCGGCCAAAGTTCATCCGTGTCGGCTTCAGGCGTACCTCGGCGATGTCACCCAGGCGCAGGCCCTTGGTGTCGATCACCAGATCGCGCAGTTCCTGCAGGTCGGTGATCTCGCCGACCGGTTGGATGCGCACGCGCTGGCCGTTGTCGTCGATCTGCCCGGCCGAGATCGAGAAGTTCAGCGTGCGCAGGCGGTCGCTGAGGTCGTTGATGCTCAGGTTGTGCGCGGTCAGACGGTCGGGACTGATCGCGATCTCGACTTCATTGGGGGGCGCGCCGGAAATATTGACGCGGGCGACGCCGGGAATGCGCTCCAGACGCCGCTTGAACTCGCGGTCGAGCATGTCGTACGCGCCGGTCAGGTCCGAGGTACTGGCCAGGCGCACCTTCAACACCGGGTCGTCGCTGCTGGACCACTTGAACACGTTGTAGCGTTGCAGGTCGTCCGGCAGGTCGGTGCGGATCGCGTCGATCCGCTCGCGCGCATCGGAGGCCGCGATGGCGATGTCGCGATCCCAGTCGGTGAACTCGATGAAGATGCTCGCGCCCTCGGAGGTGGCCGAGGAGCGCATGCGCTTGATTCCGGTCATCGTCGCCAGCGCTTCTTCGGTCGGGCGGATGATGTTGCGCTCCACCTCTTCCGGGGTGGAACCGGTGTAAGGCACCTGGACGAACAGGAACGGGGCGGAGATGTCCGGCAGTGCCTCCAGCGGCAACCGGAACGAGGCGATCAGCCCCACCACCGCCAACGACACGAAACACATGATGGTGGTGATGGGACGACGGATGGAGAACTCGGCGACGCTCATGCCGGCTCCTGTGCGCTGCCGGCGGCATGGCCGCGCGGTGCCCGCGTGAGGTGGCGGCCGCGTTCGCGGTAGTAGGCATCGCCGCGACGGTCGAGCAGGTCGTATACGACCGGAATCACCACCAGAGTCAGCAGGGTGGACACCAGCAGGCCGCCGATCACGGTGATGGCCATCGGTGCGCGCACCTCGGCACCCTCGCCCATCGCCACGGCCAGCGGCAGGAAGCCGAACAACGTGCACAGGGTGGTCATGATGATCGGGCGCAGGCGCGAACGGGCGCCCTCGACCAGGGCCTCCTGCTTGGGCACGCCGGCTTCGCGCAGCTGGTTGACCTTGTCGATCAGGATGATCGCGTTCTTGGTCACCAGACCCACCAGCAGGATGAGACCAATGAACACCACCACCGAGATCGGCTTGCCGGTGAGCATCAGTGCCAGGATCGCACCGACCAGCGCCAGCGGGATGGTGAACAGGATGACAAACGGATGCAGCAGCGATTCGAACTGCGAGGCCATCACCAGATAGACCAGGAAGATGGCCAGGCCGAAGGCGAAGATCAGCGAGCGCGCGGAATTGGCCAGCTCTTCGCCCTGCCCGCCGATGTGCATGCCCACACCGGCACCGACCGGCTGCGCGGCGACCATTGCCTGTACTTCGCGCACCGCACCGCCGAGGTCGATGTCGCGCAGATTGGCCGACACCACCGCTACGCGGGTCTGATCGGCGCGATGGATCTCGCTGGGACCGTTGGTGGCGACCACCTCGGCCACCGCGTCCAGCGTGACCGGGCGGCTGCTGCCCGGGTTGACGATCAGGCGACGGATGCTGTCCACGCTGGCGCGGTCGCCTTCCTGCGCGCGGACCAGTACATCGATCTTGCGGTCGCGGAAACTGTAGCGGGTGGCAACGTCGCCACGCACTTTCTTGACCACCACGTCGGCGATCTGGCGCGTGGTCAGGCCCAGTGCGCCGGCGCGTTCCTGGTCGAAGCGGATCTGGATTTCCGGGAACCCTTCCTCGACCGTGGACTTCACGTCGGCGTAGTGCGGGTTGTTGCGCAGCATTGCCGCCAGTGCCTGGCCGGCACGCTCCAGCGTGGCCATGTCCTGGCCGCGCAGCTCCACTTCCAGCGGCGTGGAGAAGCTGAACAGTGCGGGACGCGCGAAATCGACCTGCACGCCGGGGTGCTGCTTCATGGTGTCGCGCAGGCGTTCGGTGATCGCCGCTTCAGTACGCGCATCGCCTCCCCCCGCCATCACCACGGTCAGCTTGCCGATGTTTTCGCCGCTCTCGGTCGGGCTGGCATCCAGACGCGTACCGCTGCCGCTGACGCCGTACAGCGACGCGATGCTGTCATCCCCGGCGTGTGCCAGCTGTACCTCGCGGACCAGCGCATCGGTCTGTTTGAGCGGCGTGCCGGCCGGCAGCTTGGCGGTCATCTCGAAGCGGTCCTGAGCCAGTTGCGGGATCAGGTCGGCACCGAGCATCGGCACCAGCGCGAGGGTCGCCAGGAAGGCGATCGCGGCCAGGCCGAGCACCTTGCCCGGATGCTGCAGGGCGTTGGGCAGCAACCGCAGATAGCCGCGCTCGGCGCCGGCGTAGGGCTTCATCACCACATCGCTGGCCTTGCGCATCACCGGGCCGATCACGGCGACCAGCAGGCGCCAGACGCGGACCACGGCCCACGCCACGCCGAAGAAGCTCCAGCGCGCCAGCGTGCCGATACCGCGACGGCCGCCTGCCACCGGCTTCAGCCAGCGACTCTCCGGCTGCCCCGTGGCGTGCGCCGGCTCAGCCGGGAAGGCCAGCGGCGGACGCCCCTTGAGCGAGCTCAACATCGGAATCAGGGTCATCGACACCAGCAGCGAGATCGCGATGGCGATCGCCACGGTCAGCGCTTGATCGCGGAACAGCTGGCCGGCGATCCCGTCGACGAACACCAGCGGCAGGAATACCGCAATGGTGGTCAGGGTCGAGGCCACCACCGCCATGCTCACTTCGCGGGTGCCGGCAATGGCCGCCTCGAGGATGCCCAGGCCACGCTCGCGCGCCTTGGCGATGCTCTCCAGCACCACGATGGAATCGTCCACCACCAGGCCCGTTGCCAGCGCCAGGCCGCCGAGTGACATGACGTTCAGGCTCAGGCCCAACTGGCCCATGAAGAAGAACGTCGTGATGATCGACACCGGCAACGACAGGCTGATCACGAACGTGCTCCAGCCATCGCGCAGGAACATGAAGATGATCAGGATGGCCAGGATGCCGCCGATCACCGCGTCCTTCTTGACGTCGCTGATCGCATGCTCGATGAAGCGCGACTGGTCCTCGATGACGGTCAGCTGTGCGTCGCCGGGAATCTGGTCCTTGATCTGCTCCAGGCGCTTGCGCAGCGCTTCGGCAGTGGCCACGGTATTGGCGTCACCTTCCTTGTAGATCGCCAGCTCCACCGCCTCGCGACCGCCCAGGCGGATGATCGCCTCGCGTTCCTTGAAGCCCTGGCGAACGCTCGCGACGTCCTTCAGGCGCACCGGCACGCCGTTGGCGATGTTGGTGGAGCTGGAACTGGATGCGCTCTGCGCGGCGGAGGCGGCGGCGATGGCCGCGTCCGAGCCGGTCGACGCCGCGATGGCGAACATCTGCTGCATGGCCGCGTCGGCGGCGTTGCCGTTGCTGCTCTGGGTGGTCACCAGCAGGTTGCGGATGTCCTCCAGGTCGGCGAACTGGTTGACGGTGCGCACCAGATAGCGCTGCGAGCCCTCTTCCAGGCGCCCGCCGGAGATGTTGATGTTCTCTTCTTTGAGACGCTTGATGACGTTGTCGATGGGCAGGTTGAGCTGGGCCAGCTTCTGCTGGTCGATGTCGACCTGGATCTCGTCCTCCAGGCCACCGCCTACCTTCACCGCCGCCACGCCGGTGACCGGTTCCAGCTTCTTCTTCAGGTCTTCATCAGCGTAGCGGCGCAGCTCGGTGAGCTGGCGCATCGCGTCGGCATCGGTGGCCGGATCGCTCTTGGCCGCAATCACCAGGCGCATGATCGGTGCGGTGGAGGGATTGAAGCGCAGCAGCACCGGTGCTTTCGCTTCCAGTGGCAGGTTCAGCGCCTCCATCTTGTCGCGCACCTCCAGGCTGGCCTGGTCCATGTTGGTGCCCCAGGCGAACTCCAGCACCACATCGCTCTGGCCGGTACGCGAGACCGACTTGAGCTTGCGCAGGCTCTTGACCACGCCGACGGCTTCTTCCACCGGCTCGGTGATCAGCGTTTCGATTTCCGCCGGTGCCGCACCGGTGTATTCGGTGCGCACGGTCAGTGTGGGATAGCTCAGGTCGGGCAGCAGGTTGACCTTGAGATTGCCCAGCGCGATGAAGCCGAACAGCAGCAGCGTGACGGTGAACATCGCGATGGTGACGCGGCGGCGGGTGGCGAACTCCACCAGGCCGCCGCCGTGGGCACCCGGGCGATCGCCCGCGTGCGGGTCGTTGCCGTGGTCGTTGCCGGCCGACGTCATTGACGGTTCTCCGCCTTGGCGGCAGGTGCCGCCTTGGCCACCGTTGCCGCCTTGGTACCGATCACCTGCACGGCAGTGCCGTCGCGCAGCGCCACCTTGCCCGCAGTGACCACCTGGTCGCCCGCCTCCAGCCCCGCGCGGATTTCCACCCACGGGCCTTCGGCATAGCCCAGCGTGACCGGTACACGCGTGACCTTGCCGGCCTGCACGCGGAACACCGCCGGCTCGCCGTCGTCAAGCAGCGCCAGGCGCGGAATCACCAGTGCATCGGTGCGCTGGTCGTAGTCGATGCGGATGCGGCCGAACATGCCCGGCTGCAATCCCGCCGCGTCTTCGCCGAAGCCGCTGACCACGCGGAAGGTGCCGCTGCCGGAATCCACCACCGGCGCAATGCGGTCAACGGTGCCGGGGAAGGATTTGCCGGGCAGCGCGTCGGCCACCAGCGTCACCGGCTGGCCGGGGCGCAGGGTTGCCAGCTCGCGCTCGGGCACGTTGAGCGTGGCCTCCAGGCGCGAGTTGTCGACGATGCGGAAGATCGGCGTATTGATCTGGACGAAATTGCCGGTCTTGATCGAGCGCGAGGCGATCACCCCGGAGATCGGCGCCACCACCGTCGTGTAGGACAGCTCGAGCGCCGCCAGGCGGTATTGCGCACGGGCGTTTTCCAGATCGAACCGCAACTGGTCGACGTCGGCGGCGCTGACCATCTGCTGGCCAACCAGCTTCTGGGCGCGCTGGTAGCTGTTCTCCAGTTTGTGCATCTGCGCTTCGCTCTGGGCCACGGCCAGGCGGGCGCGGTCAGGATCCAGGCGCACCAGCGGCTGGCCAGCGCGCACCGGCTGCCCTTCTTCCACCAGCACCGCCAGCGCCACGCCGGACGTTTTGGCGACCACCTGCGATTCGGCGCGCGGCTCGAGCGCCGCGGTACCGGTATAGCTGGCAGCGACCGCTCGACGGGTTGCGGCGACCGCTTCCACCGGAACCGCCTCGACCGCCTTGGCGGCCTTGGGGTCCTTCTCGGCAGCCTGGGCCTCGGTCGAACCACCGCCGGCGCCACAGGCGCTCAGCAACAGGGAAGTGGTGATCAGCAGTGCAGCGGCGCAGGTTCCGGTGCGGCCGTGCAGAAGAGTAATTCGCGACATCGTCGTGTCCCTGGGGGATGCGTGGGCAGGTGTGGTAGCAAAGTAATGCACCACGTCACGATCACACCATATCCCAAAGGTCATGGTGACCTTGGGCCGCCCCTCGGGCACCCCGGTTTCAGCTAGATGAAAACGCAGGCTATACTCGGGCCAGTTCCGTACCCCACGCCGGAACGACCAGACCCGTACAACGGAAAGGACATCATGCGCCCGCAGCCGCTCGCCGCTTGTCTTCTGGCCGTCCTCCTGCCCCTCGGGGCCGCCGCACAGGCCGCTACTGCTCCCGCCGTACCCGCCGTACCTGCCGCACCCGCACCGACCGCCGCGCCGGCCACGCCTGCCGCCCTCACCGGCCGCTACGACAATGGCCGCGTGCTCGCCTACACCTGCCAGGGGTGCCACGGCATCACCGGCTACAAGAACGCCTATCCCAGCTACCGGGTACCCAAGATCGGCGGCCAGACCCAGCAGTACCTCAGCCAGGCGCTGAGCGAATACCGCCAGGGCAAGCGCAGGCATCCGACGATGCAGGCGCAGTCCATGAGTTTCAGCGAACAGGAGATCGCCGATCTCGCTGTTTACCTGTCCACCGCCAAATAAGCACGCTCATGACGAAAGCCGCGCCGTTCAAGCGTTACGCCATCGCCCTGTCCGTTGCCCTGCTGCTGGCTGCCTGTTCGCAGTCGCAGGTGGAAAACAGTGCAGATTCCGCCGCCGATCCCGGCCATGCCAGTGGTGAACACGGATCGGGCTCCTCCGCCGGCCTGCCGGCCGGTCGCATCGCCGCCGGCGAAGCGCGGGCCCAGGTCAAGGGCAAGGCCACCCAGCAGAGCTGCATCGACTGCCACGGTGCCGACGGCAACCAGCCGATCGACCCGACCTACCCGAAACTGGGTGGGCAGTACGGGGATTACCTTGCCCATGCCCTGCAGGCCTACCGCGCCGGCGACCGCCAGCACGCGTTGATGACCCCGCAGGCAGCCGACCTCAGCGACCAGGACATCGCCGACCTGGCGGCATACTTCGGCTCGCGACCCAGCCAGCTGCGGGACCTGCACGGGTTGAAGTGACCGCGCGGCGCGACCGTTCGCCTGACGCAACAGCGTAGAGCCGGGTTCCACCCGGCTGCTCTTCGTTCGGGGGGCAAAGCGCCTGAAGCAACAGCGTAGAGCCGGGTTCTACCCGGCTGCTCTTCGTTCGGGGGTCAAAGCGCCTGAAGCAACAGCGTAGAGCCGGGTTCTACCCGGCTGCTCTTCGTTCGGGGGCAAAGCGCCTGAGGCAAGCCGGGTAGAACCCGGCTCTACGCGGCTGCTGTTGTCGTGCACGCCTGAGGCAAGCCGGGTAGAACCCGGCTCTACGGGGCTGCTGTTGTCGTGCATGCCTGAGGCAAGCCGGGTAGAACCCGGCTCTACGGGGCCGTGTGTGGACGCCTGATGCGCGCGTCCGGTCATGCGTCCAGTTCTTCCCACCGCGCGTACGCCGCATCCAGCTCGGCCTGGACCTTGCCGAGTTTCTGGGTGTGCGCGGCCATGTCGGCGGCGCTGCGCTGGTAGAAGGCCGGGTCGTTCATCGCGGCGGTAAGACCTTCGACGTCCTTCTCCAGGGCCTCGATCTTCAACGGCAACTGTTCCAGCTCGCGCGCGTCCTTGTAGCTGAGCTTGCGCTTGGGCGCCGCCGCTTCGGCGGGGGCCGCGGCCGTCACGGCCGGCTTGGCTGCCGCCACCGGGACCGCCGCTGCGGCGGCGGCCATGCGTGCGGCCTGGCGCTGCCAGTCGCTGTAGCCGCCGACGTACTCGCCCACCACGCCGTCGCCTTCCATCACCATCGTGGACGTCACCACGTTGTCGAGGAAGTCACGGTCATGGCTGACCAGCAGCAGCGTGCCGGCGTAGTCGCCGAGCAGCTCTTCGAGCAGCTCCAGGGTTTCCACGTCCAGGTCGTTGGTCGGCTCATCCATCACCAGCAGGTTGGACGGCTGCGCGAACAGCTTGGCCAGCAGCAGGCGGTTGCGCTCGCCACCGGACAGACGGGTGATCGGCGCACGCGCGCGTTCGGGGGTGAACAGGAAATCCTGGAGGTAGGCGTGCACATGTTTGCGCTTGCCGTTGACCTCGATGAAGTCCTGGCCTTCGGCCACGTTCTCGATCGCGGTCCAGTCCTCACGCAGCACCGAGCGGTACTGGTCGAAGTAGGCGATCTGCAGGTTGGTGCCGGCGCGCACTTCGCCGCTCTGCGGCTGCAGGTCGCCCAGCAGCAGCTTGAGCAGCGTGGTCTTGCCGCTGCCGTTGGGGCCGATCAGGCCGATCCGGTCGCCACGCAGGATGACGGTGCTGAAATCCTTGACCATCGTGCGCTCGCCAAAGGCGAACGAGATGTCCTTGACGTCGATGACCTTCTTGCCGGAATTCTCCGCCTGCGCTGCTTCCATGCGGACGTTGCCGCCGAGTTCACGCCGCTGCGAGCGTTCGTTGCGCATCGCCTTGAGCCGGCGCACGCGCCCTTCGTCACGGGTCCGTCGCGCCTTGATGCCCTGGCGGATCCAGACTTCTTCCTGGGCCAGCAGCTTGTCGAAGCGCGCGTTTTCCTGCGCCTGCGCGTTGAGGCGTTCTTCGCGACGGCGCTCGTAGTTGGCCCAGTCGCCCGGCCAGCTGGTGACCTGGCCGCGGTCGATCTCGACGATGCGGGTGGCCAGTGCACGCAGGAAGCGACGGTCGTGGGTGACGAACACCACGCTGCCATTCCAGTTCTTGAGGAACATTTCCAGCCAGTCGATGGCTTCGATGTCCAGGTGGTTGGTCGGTTCGTCGAGCAGCAGCAGATCCGGCGAAGACACCAGCGCACGGCCGAGCAGCACGCGGCGCTTCATGCCACCGGACAGGCGCGCGAACTCGGCCTCGCCATCCAGATCCAGCTTGGTCAGGGTTTCGCTGACGCGCTGGTCCAGGCCCCAGCCGTTGGCCGCGTCGATCTTTGCCTGCACATCCGACAGCGCATCGCCGTCGAATTCGTCGGCGTGGCTGAGGTGGTGGAACTCGGCCAGCCACTGGCCCAGCTCACCCAGGCCATCGGCGACCACGTCGAACACGCTGCCGGCCGCGCCGTGCGGCACTTCCTGCTCCAGGCGGGTGATGCGCACCCCCTGCTGCACGCGGATTTCGCCGTCATCGGGCTTGTGGTCGCCGGACAGCAGCTTGAGCAGGGTCGATTTGCCGGCGCCGTTGCGGCCGATCAGGGCAATACGCTCGCCCGGCTCGATCGACAGTTCGGCTTTTTCCAGCAACAGCGGGCCGCCGACGCTGAAGTCGACGTTTTGCAGAGTAATCAGAGGCATCCGACCATTGTACGGGCTGGCGGCTACCGCGTCGCTGACCCGTGCGCGAACGCCTCCGGGGGCAGTGCCAACAGGTCTCCCAACGGCGGCGGTACGCGCCTGCCCGGGTGGCGCACCACCCACAACTGACGCGACAGCGGCGGCAGCGGCGTGTCCAGGATGCGCAGCGTGCCCAACGCCACAAGATCGGCCACGGCATGGCGCGACAGGCAGGCCAGTCCCAACCCGGCGGCAGCGGCCTGCTTGATCGCCTCGGTGCTGCCCAGCTGCATCGCCCGGCCGAAGTGGTGCAGGTGCGGCAGCAGGGCCTGCTCGACCGCCTCGCGCGTGCCCGAGCCGGGTTCGCGCAGCAGCCAGCGCGCTGCCGCCAGGGTCGGCAGGTCCACGTGCAAGGGCAGCTCGGCGTTGCCACCTGCCACGATCACCAGCGCGTCGCGCTGCCACGGCAGCACCTGCAGGCCACTTTCGTGGCAGGGCCCTTCGATCACGCCGAGGTCCACGTCCAGCCGCTGCACGGCAGCGACCACCTCGGCGCTGTTGCCGATCCGCAGGTCCACCTCCGCCTGCGGATTGGCCGCCAGCAGCGCCGCCACCCGCTGTGGCAACAGGTAATTGCCGATGGTGGTGCTGGCGCCGATCCGCAGCTGCAGGGGCAACGGCCCGGCCGCCCCCGCCCGGCCCACGCCGGCCAGCTGCTCCAGGTCGGCGGCGGCCACCAGCAGCGCACGGGCCGGGTCCAGCAGCGCGCGGCCGTGCGCGTTGAGCACCAGGCGCCGGCCGATCCGGTCGAACAGCGGCGCCGCCAACTGCCCCTCCAGCTCATTGAGGGCCGCGCTGGTGGCCGACTGCGACAACGCCAACTGCAGCCCGGCCGCCGCCGTGGTGCCGGCGTCGGCCACGCCGACGAAAACCTGCCATTGGCGCAGTGTCAGATGCATGGGCCAATTAACCCATATAGCGGGTTGAAATGACATGAACAATGCGTTTTACAGGTTCATGTGGCCGGCGCAGGCTATCACCCAGCACCCCTGGAGACTGCCGTGAACGCGTCCACCGCTCCCTTGCCCGCCACCACCACTGCCGCCCAGCGCTGGCGCAGCCGCGTGCCCGGCCTGCTGCTGACCGCCGCAGTGGCCGCCGCGGCGATCGGTCTGGCCACCCTGCCGTGGCTGCAGGCGCATGGCATCAGCGCGCTGACCCTGGCAATCGTGCTCGGCATCGCGCTGGGCAACACCGTGTACCCCCCCCTGTCAGCGCCGGCCGCGACCGGGGTGGGCTTTTCCAAGCAATGGCTGCTGCGCGCCGGGATCGTGCTGTACGGGCTGCGCCTGACCTTCCAGGATATCGGCCAGGTCGGCGTGGCCGGGGTGCTGGTCGATGCGCTGGTGCTGACCAGCACCTTCGCGCTGGCCTGGTTGGCCGGTACCCGCTGGTTCGGCATTGACCGGGGTACTGCACTGCTGATCGGCGCGGGCAGCTCGATCTGCGGCGCAGCCGCAGTGATGGCCGCCGAACCGGTGGTGCGCGGGCGAGCGGAGCAGGTCACCGTCGCGGTATCGACCGTGGTGGTGTTTGGCACCGCGGCCATGTTCCTGTACCCGGCGCTGTACCAGCTCAACCTGGCCCATGCCTGGGTGCCGATGAGCGAAACGCTGTACGGCGTGTTCACCGGTTCGACCGTGCATGAGGTGGCCCAGGTGGTCGCCGCCGGGCGCGCGGTCAGCGAGGGAGCCGCGGACACGGCGGTCATTGCCAAGATGGTGCGGGTGATGATGCTGGCCCCGTTCCTTGTCGCGCTGTCGCTGCTGCTGGCCCGCCGGCAGGGCGTCCGACCGGGCGCGGCACCGGCGAAGATCGTGGTGCCGTGGTTTGCCTTCGGCTTCGTCGCGGTGGCAGGGCTCAACTCGCTGCAGCTGCTGCCGGCCGGGCTGGTGGCGCTGGCCATCCAGGTGGACACCGTCCTGCTGGCGATGGCGATGGCGGCGCTGGGCCTGACCACCCATGTGTCGGCCCTGCGTCAGGCCGGCATGAAACCGCTGCTGCTCGCCCTGCTGCTGTTTGCCTGGCTGCTGGCCGGCGGGCTGGGCATCAACCTGGGCGTGCACGCACTGCTGGGGTGAGCACCGTCCCCATGCCCTCTGCGCAGATGGACCGTGAACGCATTGCCGTTGTTGATCGCCGCCGCCTGCTGTCCCGTACCGCCGGGTGCCGGACCGCTACGGTGCACGGGAGGAAGCCGGGGAGGGACTGCGGGCGCACGATCCGGCCTCAAGCCTGCCGGCACACGCCCGGTGGCTGGCGCACCGGGTAGAATGTGCCATGAATGAATTCTCCGAACTGCCCCTGTCGGCCTCGCTGGCGGCGGGCATCGACGCGCTGGGTTATACCCGCCTGACCCCCGTGCAGGCGCAGAGCCTGCCGGCCATCCTCGACCGTCGTGACGTAATCGCCCAAGCGCCGACCGGCAGCGGCAAGACTGCCGCCTTCGGCCTTGGCCTGCTGCAGGCACTGGACCCGGCCGTGATCCGCGCACAGGCGCTGGTGCTGTGCCCGACCCGCGAGCTCGCCGACCAGGTCGGCAAGCAGATCCGCAAGCTGGCCACCGGCATTCCCAATCTCAAGCTGGTGGTGCTGACCGGCGGCATGCCGCTGGGCCCGCAGCTGGCCTCGCTGGAGGCCCACGATCCACATGTGGTGGTGGGCACGCCGGGCCGCATCCAGGAACTGGGGCGCAAGCGCGCCCTGCATCTGGGCGGAGTCAAGACGCTGGTGCTGGACGAAGCCGACCGCATGCTCGACATGGGCTTCGAGGAGCCCATCCGCGAGATCGCCGGGCGCACCAGCAAGGATCGCCAGACGCTGCTGTTCTCGGCCACCTTCCCCGACGAGATCCGCGAGATCGCCCGTGTGCTGCTGCGTGACCCGATCGAAGTGACCGTGGAAGGCGCCGACCATGCGCCCGCGATCCGCCACCTGTTCTGCGAGACCGAGCTGGCGATGAAGCAGAAGGCGCTGGCGGGCCTGCTGCTCAAGTACACGCCCGAGTCGACGGTGGTGTTCTGCAATACCCGGCGCGACGTCGACGAGGTGGCGCTGTCGCTGCAGCAGTTCGGGTTCTCCGCCCTGCCCCTGCACGGCGAGATGGAACAGCGCGACCGCGATGAAGTGCTGGTGCGCTTCGCCAACCGCAGCTGCAACGTACTGGTGGCCAGCGACGTGGCCGCGCGCGGACTGGACGTGCAGGACCTGGCGGCGGTGATCAACTACGAGCTGCCGACCGATATCGAGACCTACGAACACCGCGTCGGCCGCACCGGTCGTGCCGGTGCCACCGGCCTGGCGATCAGCCTGGTCACCGGCCGCGAGCGCAACCGCGCCGACGCGCTGGAAGCGGCACAGGGCGCGCCGCTGGACTGGCAGAAAACCCCGCTGGCGACCGCGCGTCCGGCCGTACTGCCGCAGGCGGCGATGGAGACGCTGCGGATCGACGGCGGCAAGACCGACAAGCTGCGCCCCGGCGACATCCTCGGCGCGCTGACCGGCGAGGCCGGGCTGTCCGCCAAGGTGATCGGCAAGATCGACATCTACGCGACGCGGTCGTACGTGGCCATCGCGCGCGAGCACGTCGGCCGTGCGATCGCACGGCTGGAAGCGGGCAAAATCAAGGGCCGTCGCTTCCGCGTGCGGAGGATGTAAGGGAGCGGCCGCCGCGGGACGGGGTCAGTAGACCAGGTTGGCCAGCAGCGGCACGTTGCTGGTCCAACGCTCGCGGCCGCCGAGTCCGGCCAGTTCGACCAGCACCGCTGCACCGACCACCTCGACCTGCAACTGCTGCGCGAGCGACAACGCCGCCAGCAGCGTGCCTCCCGTGGCAAGCACGTCGTCGACCACCAGCACCCGCGCACCGGCCGGCAGCGCGTCGGCATGCACCTCGATGCTGTCGGTGCGGTATTCCAGCGTGTAGTCCTGTTTCAACGTCCGGCCGGGCAGCTTGCCCGGCTTGCGCACCGGCACGAAGCCCACGCCCAGCACCCGCGCCATCGCCGCGCCCAGGATGAAACCACGTGATTCGATGCCCATCACCGCCGCCAGGCGCGCGTCGCGCCAGGGGGCGACCATTGCATCGACGGCCGCAGCGAAATCCTCGCCGTTGGCCAGCAGCGGCATGATGTCCTTGAACAGGATGCCGGGCTTGGGGAAATCGGCGATATCGCGCAGGCGGCCGGCCCAGGCGGGCGTGGTGGGAGAATCGGTCATGGGGATCGGGTAAAGCAGGTGGGCGGCATAGGGTAACCCGACCCGCCCACCGGGCCGCTCACCTGCCTCCGCCGCCGGTGGGACCCAGCGTTGCAGGGGGCGTCAGGAACTGCAGGAGAGCATCGAACAGCCCGCCTTGTCGCGCGCCCACTCGGGGCGCTTGCCCGCATAGTGCGCGCGCCCCGGCTGGACGTCGTACGGATGCCGCAGCACCTCCAGCAGCGTGTGCACGCCGCTGAGGTCGCCCTGCTCCGCCTGCTCGATCGCCTCCTGCGCCAGCCAGTTGCGCAGCACATAGAGCGGATTGGCGCGCGCCATCGCCTGCTCGCGCGCCGCGCGGTCCAGCGGGTCGGCGCGCAGCCGCGCGGCGTACTGCTGCAGCCATGCCTGCAGCGCCGGAAGCACCGCCGTGCGGCGTTCGGCGCTGTAGAACGCATCCTCCAGAACGTCCACCGACGGCGCCTGCGGGTCCAGCCCGATCAGGCCGCGGAACGCCAGCGTCATGTCCATCCCGCCGTCCTGCAGGATCTGCAGCCACGCGGCCATCATCGCCACGTCGTCGTCGTGACACTGGTCCAGACCCAATTTGGCGGCAATGTCGTCGCGCTCGCACTGCGCATGCACGTCATGGAACCGGGCCAGCCCTGCATGCAATGGTGCGACGTCGTCAAACAGCGGCGACAGCGCCTGCGCCAGTCGGGTCAGGTTCCAGTACGCCACCTGCGGCTGGGTGCCGAAGCGGTAGCGCCGGCCCTGTGCGTCGGTGGTGTTGGGGGTCCAGTCGGGATCGTAATCCTCGACCCAGCCGTACGGGCCATAGTCGATGGTCAGCCCCAGGATGGACATGTTGTCGGTGTTCATTACCCCGTGCACGAAGCCCACCCGCATCCAGTGCGCCACCATCCTCGCCGTGCGCTCGCAGACCTGGGTGAACCATGCCGCGTAACGCGCGGCGCCGGCATCGGCGAGCGCCGGGAAATCGCGGGCGATGCACACATCGGCCAGCTGCCGCAGCAACGCGGTATCGCCGCGCGAGGTCGGCAGTTCGAAGGTTCCGAATCGCATGAACGAGGGGGCCACCCGGCAGACGATCGCACCCGGTTCGGGCGCCGGATGACCGTCATAGAACATGTCGCGCACTACGGCGTCGCCACTGCCCACCAGGCTCAGAGCGCGTGTGGTCGGCACGCCGAGATGGTGCATCGCCTCGCTGCACAGGAATTCGCGGATGGACGAGCGAAGCACCGCGCGCCCATCGGCACCGCGCGAATACGGGGTGCGTCCGGCCCCCTTGAGCTGCAGCTCCCAGCGCGCGCCGTCGGGTGCGATCAGTTCGCCCAGCGAGATCGCACGGCCGTCGCCGAGCTGGCCGGCCCAATGTCCGAACTGATGGCCACCGTAGTTGGCTGCCCACGGCTGCATCCCGGCATACAGCGCATTGCCGCCAAACACGCGCGGGAAATCCGCGCTGTCCAGCAGCTCGGGACCGATGCCCAGCAGCGCGGCGACCTCCTCCGCATACGCCAACAGGCGCGGGGCCGTCACCGGCGTCGGCAGCACCGACGACCAGGCCGCGCCGCGCACCTCGCGCACCCGCGGGCCAGTCTCCTCGTCGCCGGGCAGATCACGGATGAAACGGTTGTCGAAACGCAGCGGCTCAGTGCTCATGACCAGCAGATGGGGGCACAGGCGCCCCCCCGCAAGCTCAACCGGCGCCGGCGCCGAGGTCCAGCGCGCCCCCACGCTCCACCGCACGCTGGTACGCCGGGCGCTGCTCGATGCGCTGCAGGAAGCTGCGCAGTTTCGGGTAGGCCGCCATGCTGCCCGCACGCGAGGCGGCGGCCTGGATCGGGAAGCTCATCTGGATGTCGGCGGCGGTGAATCGCTCGCCGGCAAACCACGGCGCACTGCCCAGCTCACGCTCCATCCAGTCCAGGTGCAGGGTCAGCTGTGGACCGACGAATCCCTTCATCACCTTGTCGGCGATGCCGCGGGCGATCGGTCGCGCGAAGAACGGCATCGGCGCCTTGCGCACCCGCGCGAACACCAGGCTGAGCAGCAGCGGCGGCATCGCCGAGCCCTCGGCGTAGTGCATCCAGTAGCGATAGCGGATGCGCTCGGGGGCCTGTGCAGGCAGCAGTTCGGGGGACAACTGACGGGCGCTGTCGTAGCGGTCGGCCAGGTACTCCAGGATCGCACCGGATTCGGCCAGGACCAGCGCGTCGTCCTGCAGCACCGGCGATTTACCCAACGGATGGACATCGCGCAGCGCCTGCGGCGCCAGCCAGGTCTTCCGATCGCGCTGATAGGTCACGACCTGGTATGGCAGGCCCAGCTCTTCAAGCATCCACAGCACGCGCTGCGAGCGCGAGTGGTCCAGATGGTGCACTTTGATCATCGATCGTTCCGCGCGTTCAAACCCGCATCGTAACCGCGCGCCTGCCGCGGTGACGTCACAAGCGTGCGCCGTCGCGTACACCGCGCCGTGGAGAAGACAATAAAAAACGCCGGAAGCTTTCGCTTCCGGCGTTCATGGCGACCTTACGGTAGCAGGGGTCGATTAGACCGCCTGCACCTGGTCAGCCTGCATACCCTTCTGGCCCTGGACGGCGACGAAGGTGACCTTCTGGCCTTCCTGCAGCGACTTGAAGCCGGTGCCCTGGATGGCGCGGAAGTGGACGAAGAGGTCCGGGCCGCTTTCCGGGGTGATGAAGCCGAAGCCCTTGGCGTCGTTGAACCACTTCACGGTGCCCTGCTGACGATCAGACATGTACTAACTCCTGAAACAAAAGTTGAAATAATCGCGGCCGCCGGATATCGGAGCCGAGACTGAGTTGCAGGCGTTGGTAAAGCGGATCGATGAGCAGATCGTGAGATCAACTGCACCAGGCCACGATTCACGGTGACCCTAGCAAACACAGTGTGGGGGACGATACTCGTGTTTTACCGAAAAAGCGATAGCTGATTTATTCAGCCATCCCCCCGTCCCGCCTGACAGGACAAGGGATTGACCAATACTACACGAAATCTGAGTCCCCATTCAGACTTTTCCTACCTTAAGATCAGCCAAATGCCCGATTCAAGTTCTGCCGTTTCCCGCATCTGGGTGGATGCCGATGCCTGTCCTGGCGTGATCAAGGAGATCCTTTTCCGCGCGGCTGAACGCGTCAGGATTCCGCTGACACTGGTCGCCAACCAGTGGCTGCGCACCCCGCCCTCGCGCTGCATCACCGCCATCCAGGTCCCGCCGGGGCTGGATGTGGCCGACAACGTAATCGTAGAGCGCATGGCAGCCGGCGACCTGGTGGTTACCCAGGACATCCCGCTCGCCGCGCTGGTACTGGAAAAGGGCGGCGTGGCCCTGAATCCGCGGGGGCAGCTGTACACCCCGGACGACATGGCCGAGCGGCTGTCCATGCGCAATTTCATGGAGGAGCTGCGCGGCGCCGGTATCCAGACCGGCGGCCCACCCCCGCTGGACGCGCGCGATCGCCAGCGCTTCGCCGCAGCGCTGGACCGCTGGCTCGCCCACCGTTCAGGAAGCTGACTCTATTGCGGGCCGCGCTGCGCGCGATAGCCGGGCAGAGCCCGGCTCTACGTCTGCTCCCAACGCCTCACCGTTGCGCCGGGCTCTGCCCGGCTGCTCTCCGATCCCTCGCCACAACGCCCGCGCTGCGCGCGATAGCCGGGCAGAGCCCGGCTCTACGTCTGCTCCCAACGCCTCACCGTTGAGCCGGGCTCTGCCCGGCTGCTCTCCGGTCCGTCGCCGCAACGCCCGCGCTGCGCGCGCCAGCCAGCCGGGCAGAGCCCGGCTCTACGTCTGCTCCCAATGCCTCACCGTAGAGCCGGGCTCCGCGCGGCTGCTCTCCGATCCGCCACCGCAACGCCCGCGCTGCGCGCGCCAGCCAGCCGGGCAGAGCCCGGCTCTACGTCTGCTCCCAATGCCTCACCGTAGAGCCGGGCTCTGCCCGGCTGCTCTCCGGTCCCTCGCCACAACGCCCGCGCTGCGCGCGATAGCCGGGCAGAGCCCGACTCTACGTCTGTTCCCAATGCCTCGCCGTAGAGCCGGGCTCTGCCCGGCTGCTCTCCGATCCGCCACCGCAACGCCCGCGCTGCGCGCGCCAGCCAGCCGGGCAGAGCCCGGCTCTACGTCTGCTCCCAACGCCTCACCGTTGCGCCGGGCTCTGCGCGGCTGCTCTCCGATCCGCCACCGCAACGCCCGCGCTGCGCGCGCCAGCCGGGCAGAGCCCGGCTCTACGTCTGCTCCCAATGCCTCACCGTAGAGCCGGGCTCTGCCCGGCTGCTCTCCGGTCCGCCACCGCAACGCCCGCGCTGCGCGCGATAGCCGGGCAGAGCCCGACTCTACGTCTGTTCCCAATGCCTCACCGTTGCGCCGGGCTCTGCGCGGCTGCTCTCCGGTCCCTCGCCACAACGCCCGCGCTGCGCGCGATAGCCGGGCAGAGCCCGGCTCTACGTCCGCTCCCAATGCCTCACCGTTGCGCCGGGCTCTGCGCGGCTGCTCTCCGATCCGCCACCGCAACGCCCGCGCTGCGCGCGCCAGCCAGCCGGGCAGAGCCCGGCTCTACGTCTGCTCCCAATGCCTCACCGTAGAGCCGGGCTCTGCCCGGCTGCTCTCCGGTCCGCCACCGCAACGCCCGCGCTGCGCGCGATAGCCGGGCAGAGCCCGGCTCTACGTCGGTTCCCAATGCCTCACCGTTGCGCCGGGCTCTGCCCGGCTGCTCTCCGGTCCGTCGCCGCAACGCCCGCGCTGCGCGCGCCAGCCGGGCGCTACACGATCAGCTGGCGGCCGCTGGTGAAGCTGCGGCGTTGACCGCTGAGGGGGTCGACGAACACCAGCGCCTGGGCGAGGAGCTGCAGCGGTTCACCGGGATCCCGCTGCCCCTCTGTGCGCAGCACCGGGTACAGGTCGTCGCCGAGAATCGGGGCTCCCAGTGCGGCCATGTGCACGCGCAATTGGTGCTTGCGCCCGGATTCGGGGTCCAGCCGATAGCGCCACACCGGGCCGCCGGCGTCGATCACCTCGATCCGGGTGCGTGCGTTGGGCACGCCAGCCGCTTCGGCCATGCGGAAGAATGGCTCGCCCGGCACCAGCCGGCTGTGCCGCTCCAGCGGGAACTGCAACGCCGGCAGTGCCGGGGCCAGGGCCTGGTAGGTCTTGTCGATGCGACGCTCGCGGAACAGCCGCTGATAGGCATCGCGCGTGGCCGGGCGGGTCGAGAACAGCACCAGCCCCGCCGTCAGCCGGTCCAGGCGGTGCAATGGCACCAGGTGCGGATTGCCCGTACGCGCCACCAGCCGCGCCAGCAGGGTCTCGCGAACGTGCCCGCCGGCCGGCGTGACCGGCAGGAAATGCGGCTTGTCGGCCACCAGCAGGTCGTCGTCCTGATGCAGGATCGACTCGACGAACGGGATCGCCGGTTCATCCTCCACCTCACGGAAGTAACGGATCTCCAGACCGACCTGCCAGGGCTGCTCCGCCGCCAGCGCCCTGCCCTGCACATCGAGCACCCGTCCACGCGCGAAACGGTCAACCCACTGGGCGCGGTCGATGCGCGGGAAGCGCGCGCACAGCCCGTCGAGCAGGCAGCCCCAATCGCCCGGGGGCAACTGCAGGCGGCTGGCGGCAACATCGGCGGAAACGGGATCGGACGGGGTCATGGCCCACGCATTATCATGGCGCTCTTTGTTTACGGTACCCCCATGGCCCTCACCGCCACCATCCGCAAGGCCGAACTCCAGATCAGCGACATGGATCGTGGCTACTACGCCACCCACACGCTCACCCTGGCCCAGCACCCGTCGGAGACCGACGACCGCCTGATGGTGCGGCTGCTGGCCTTCGCCCTGAATGCCGATGACCGCCTGGAATTCGGCCGCGGGCTGAGCGTGGACGACGAGCCGGATCTGTGGCGCCGCGATTACACCGGCGACATCGAGCTGTGGATCGAACTGGGCCAGCCGGACGAATCGCGCCTGCGCAAGGCCGCCGGCCGTTCTCGCGCGGTGCAGCTGATCACCTACGGCGGGCGCGCCACCGATATCTGGTGGGAGCGCAACGCCGCAGCGGCCAACAAGCTGTCAGTGCTGGAGGTGATGGATCTGCCGGCCGACTTCGTCGCCGAATGGGGTGCACAGGTCGAGCGCACCATGCGCTGGGACGTGCTGATCCAGGACGGCGAGGTGCAGCTGCTCTCGGACAAGGCGCAACTGGCCGTGACGCCGGTCTGGCGCAAGCGCAAACCGCAGGCATGAGCGTGATCCGCTGCGACGTGCTGGTCATCGGGGCCGGTGCGGCCGGGCTGATGTGCGCGCTCACGGCGGGCCAGCGCGGTCGCATCGTGCAGGTGATCGACCATGCCAACAAGGTCGGCAAGAAGATCCTGATGTCCGGTGGCGGGCGCTGCAACTTCACCAACACCGGCACCACCCCGGCCAACTTCCTGTCGGCCAACCCGCATTTCTGCAAGTCCGCGCTGGCACGCTATACGCCCGGCGACTTCATCGAGATGGTCGAACGCCACGGCATCGCCTATCACGAAAAGGAACTGGGCCAGCTGTTCTGCGACGTCTCGTCCAAGCAGATCGTGCGCATGCTGGTGGACGAGTGCCAGGCGGCAGGCGTGCAGATCCGCACCGACTGCGGCGTGGACAAGGTGGAGCGCGGCGCCGACGGCTTCCACGTCCACACCGCGCAGGGCCATTTCCACGCCGCATCGCTGGTGGTGGCGACCGGCGGCCTGTCGATCCCCAGCCTGGGCGCCACCGGTTTCGGTTACGAGCTGGCCCGCCAGTTCGGCCACACCGTGCTGCCCACGCGCGCCGGCCTGGTGCCGTTGACCCTGAGTGGCACGCATCAGGAACGTTTCCACGACCTGAGCGGGGTCGCCCTGCCGGTCGCGGCGCGCTGCGGCGACGTCGCGTTCCGCAATTCCATGCTGATCACCCACCGCGGCGTCAGCGGCCCGGCGATCCTGCAGATCTCCTCGTTCTGGCAGCCCGGCGACGACCTGCGCCTGGACCTGCTGCCCGACCGCGATGCCGAGACCTGGCTGCGCGACATGAAGCGCGACCGCGGCGCCGCCGAGCTGCGCACCGTGCTGTCGGAGGTGGTGCCACGCCGGCTGGCACTGCGTCTGTGCGAGCACTGGCTGCCGGACCGTCCGGTGCGCCAGATCGACGAGCGCCAGCTGCGCGAGGCGGCCGCCCTGCTGCAGGACTTCCCGCTGGTGGCCAGCGGCACGGAGGGCTACCGGACCGCCGAGGTCACCCTGGGCGGGGTGGACACGCGCAAGGTGTCCTCCAGCACATTCGAATCGCAGCTGGTGCCGGGCCTGCACTTCATTGGAGAAGTGCTGGACGTGACCGGCTGGCTGGGCGGATACAACTTCCAATGGGCGTGGGCCTGCGGCCATGCCGCCGGCCAGGTGGTCTAGGCCGACGATTCCGTGATCGGGTACCGCGAGTACCGCCGTCAGCATGGACGTAATCCCACGCATCGTGTATCAAGTTTGCAGTCTGGGGAGTAGTGAATGCAGAACGCGAATGACATGACCGTCCGCCTGCTGATCGTGGACGACAGCGGGGAGAACGCTGAGACCATCGTCAGCACGTTGCGCAACAGCGGCATCGCGGTGCGCCCGGCGCGCCCGCAGAACAGCGAGGAGCTGGCGCAGGTGCTGGGCAGCCAGCCGATCGACCTGATCCTGGCCGCCCCTGGACAGAGCATTCCGCTCCTGCAGGTAACCCAGCAGATCGCGGCGAGCGGCAAGGACATCCCGATGATCCTGCTGGCCGAACGCCTGGACGAGAACGAATGGGTGGAAGCCGGTGCCAACGGCATCCGGGCCATCGCGTTGCGCCACCGCCCCGAGCACCTGCTGGCAGTGGTCCGCAACGAGTGGACCGACCTGCAGGCGCGCCGCGGGCTGCGCCGGATCGAGGCGCAGATGCGTGAGACCGAGCGACGCTGCGACGCGCTGATCTCGTCCTCGCGCGATCCCATCGCCTACATCCACGAAGGCATGCACATCCGCGCCAACGAAGCCTATCTGGAGATGTTCGGCTACGAGGCGTTCGACGACGTGGAAGGCATCTCGCTGCTGGACATGGTGGCGCCGCAGCACGTGGACGGCTTCAAACAGCTGCTCAAGTCGCTGAGCAGGGGCGACGCGCCGCCGCCGCAATACCAGGTGGACGCGCGCAACCAGGACGGCGCCGTGTTTCCGGCGACGATGGAGTTCACCCAGGCCAGCTATGAGGGCGAGTCGTGCCTGCAGGTGGTGTTCCGCCGCCGCATGGAGTTCGACCCGGAGCTGGCCCGCGAGGTCGAGGACCTGCGCCAGCGCGACCAGGTGACGGGCCTGCTCAACCGCCCGACGTTCATGCTGCACGTGGAGAATGCGGTGGCCCAGGCCGGTCGCAGCGAAGGCCAGTTTGGCCTGCTGCTGATCGAGCCGGACCACTACGCGCGCCTGCTGCCGGACATCGGCCTGGATTCGGCCGATGTGCTGATCGGCGCGCTGGGCCAGGTGCTGGCCGACACCGTAGGCGATGACGCGCGCCTGGCGCGCTTCGGCGAGCACAGCTTCGCCGTGCTGACCGAGGGCCCCTACGCGCACACCGTGGCGCTGGCCGACCAGATCCGCGAGGCTTACGCCGCCAAGGTGTTCAGCATCGGCGACCGCTCGGCCACGGTGACGGTGAGCATCGGCGGGGTACAGGTCGGCGAGAAGATTGCCAGCATCGGCCAGGTGCTCGCGCGGGCAACCGAGTGCACGCACGCAGCGTCGGAGCTGGGCAACACCACGCGCATCTTCGACCCCGCCGCAGTCGACCGGGTCGAGGAAGAACGCATCCAGCGCTGGGTGGCGCGTATCCGCGAAGCCCTGGCCGGCGACGGGTTCCAGCTGCACTACCAGCCGGTGCTGAACCTGCAGGGCGAGGCGCTGGAGCTGTACGAGGCCTACCTGCGCCTGGAGAACAACGGTGAGCTGCTGAGCCCGACGGCCTTCCTGGGCATCGCCGAGGAGCACGGGCTGCTGGCCGACATCAACCGCTGGGTGGTGGCCCATGCGATCGGGGTGCTGGGCGAGCGCGAACGCGCCGGCCATCCAACACACATGATGGTGAAGGTGACACCGGAATCGTTCAACGATCCGCAGATGATCGCCACCCTGCGCCGCGAGCTGCTGGCCAACGGGGTACCCGGCGAGCGGCTGTGGCTGCACGCGCCGGAAGCGAAGGTGTTCACGCACCTGCGCAATGCGCAGCAGTTCCTGGCCGAGGTGGCGCCGCTGGGCTGCCGGATCGGACTGGAGCAGTTTGGCTCGGGCTTGGATTCGTTCCAGCTGCTGGCGCATTTCCAGCCGCAGTTCCTGAAGCTGGACCGCGACTTCACCAGCGATTTCGCACGCACGCGCGAGCACAGCGAGAAGATCAGCGAAATCACCGCCCGCGCGCAGTCGGCCAACATCCGAACCATCGCCGAGTTCGTGGCCGATGCGAATTCGATGAGCCTGCTGTTCAGTGCCGGCGTGGATTACGTGCAGGGCGAGTTCGTGGGGCCTGCCGGTCCATTGATGAACTTCGACTTCGCCTGAGGCGGGCGCTGTCGCCGGAGTGCGGGTCGGCCGCGCGCGGGGGCCTTCCACAGTGCCGCGGTGGCCGCGGATGAAACGGCCAGGCTGCCGTTGGCTGCCGTGACGACGTGAGCATCGAGAGTGGGAGTATCCGCCCGCCTCGCACGGAAGAAGCAGACGCGTGCGTCAACGCAACGCCGACAACGACAATGCCGCCCGAAGGCGGCATGTCGTATCGCATCACAGCCGACCAAGGGTCGGCGTGCGCTATCAGGTCATGTCGACCAGGTTGGGGATGGCCACGTCGGTGGCGACGTCCGCCTCATAGTCCACGCCTTCCACGCCGAAACCGAACAGACGCAGGAAATCGGCCTTGTAGCCGGCCAGGTCGCTGATCTCGTAGAGGTTTTCATTGGTCACCTGCGGCCACAGCGCAACCACTTCACCCTGCACGTCCGGCGCCATTTCCTTGTAGTCCGCGCGCAGGCGGCCGGCTTCATCGACCAGCTCCACCGGGTGTCCGTCGGCAAGCAGCTGGTGGCGCAGGCGCTCGGTGGCGGTGCCGGTGTCCTTGCCACCGTAGAGGATGTCGTACAGCGTATCGAGCTGCTCGATGCAGCCTTCGTGGGTGCCCTTGGCCTTCATCACCTTGAACAGCAGCGACAGGTACAGCGGCATGGTCGGGATCGCGGAGCTGGCCTGGGTCACCACCGCCTTGAGCACCGACACGCGCGCGTCGCCGCCGATCGTCTCCAGCTTCGCGCGCAGGCCCAGCACCTTCTGGTCCAGATCCTTCTTGGCTGCGCCGATGGAACCGTTCCAGTAGATCGCCTGGGTGATCTCCTCACCCACATAGGTGAACGCGGTGGTGGTGGCACCCTCGGCCAGCACGCCGGCTTCCAGCAGCGCATCGATCCACATCTGCCAGTCTTCGCCACCCATCACGGCCACGGTACCGGCGATCTCTTCCGGCGTGGCCGGTTCGATCGTGGTTTCGGTGATGACTTCCTTGTCGGTATCCAGACCACGCAGGGTGATCGGCGCACCGATCGGCTTGAGCGTGGAGCTGATCACTTCACCCGTCCTGGGGTGTTTGCGGCGCGGCGCGGCCAGGCTGTAGACGACCTGGTCGACCTGGCCCAGGTCCTGCCGGATCAGCTCGATGACCTTGGCCTTGACCTCGTCGGAGAACGCATCGCCGTTGATGCTCTTGGCGTACAGACCGGCCTGCCCGGCATACTTGTGGAACGCGGCCGAGTTGTACCAGCCAGCGGTGCCGGGCTTGGTGTCGGTGCCGGGTCGCTCGAAGAACACACCCAGGGTGGCGGCATCGCTGCCGAAGGCGGCGGTGATGCGTGCAGCCAGGCCGTAGCCGGTGGACGCGCCGAGCACCAGCACCTTCTTCGGGCCGTTGACGATCTTCGGCTTGGACTGGATGTAGTCGATCTGCTGCTTGACAGCGGCGTCGCAGCCGACCGGATGGGTGGTGACGCAGATGAAGCCGCGCACACGCGGTTTGATGACCATGAAGACCTCGATGGGAACAGGCGCAGGCACGGCCTGCGCGATGAAAAGGGCGGCGCGCCATCGGAACGGCTGCGCGGAACGCATGGGATCGTAGTGCGCGGGGGCGCGTTGCACAACCGACGGGGGTGTATGGCCGCCCCCTGTCAGGGAGCGCGGGTAAGGCCATGCCAGTGTCAGGACACGCCGTGAACCCATCCTTGGGGGCTCGTAGGCGGCATCCATGCCGCCTACGGTCCTGCCACTGGCATGACCTCACCCGCCCCGAAGTGGGTCGGGCCGGAAGGGAAGAGCCGAAGAGCCAGTCCCCAACGAAAAAGCCGCGCAGGGCGCGGCTTTTCCGGTGTTGCGGTGCAGGCCGCTTACGGGCGGCGTGCCAGGGCTTCGACGTCCTTGGCCTTGGGCAGGAGGTCCTGCTTGGTCACGGCCAGCACGCCCATCGTCAGCAGCGGGCAGGCGATGAAGATCGAGGACAGCGTACCGATCACCGCGCCGATCATCTGGCTCAGCGCCAGCCCTTCCAGCGAACCGCCACCGTACAGGTACAGCGCCAGCACCGACAGGAAGAACACCAGCGAGGTGATGATGGTGCGCGACAGGGTCTGGTTGATCGAGCGGTTCATCACTTCCAGCGGCTCCACGCGCAGGCTGCGGAAGTTCTCGCGGACACGGTCGAAGACCACGATGGTGTCGTTGATCGAGAAGCCCATCACCGACAGCAGGCCCGCCAGCACGGTCAGGTCGAACTCGCGACCGCTGAGCGAGAAGTAGCCGGCGACCACCAGCACGTCGAACAGGGTGGTAATGATGGCGACCATCGCGAACTTCCACTCGAAGCGGAAGCCGATGTAGATCAGGAAGCCGACGAGCACGAACAGCGCGGCGTACAGGCCGTTCAGCGCCAGCTCCTTGCCGACCTGCGGGCCGACGAACTCGGCGCCGACGATGGTGGCCCGGTTGCCTTCCACCGAGATCGCCTTCTGGACGGCCTGGGCGGTACGGTTGTTGGCTTCGCCGGCGTTCTCGCCCTCGCCCATCGCCTGCGGCTGCAGACGGATCAGCAGGTTGCTGCCGCTGCCGAAGTTCTGCACCTGGGCGCCACCGTAACCGGCCCCCTCCAGGTGCTCACGCACGGCATCGACGTCGGCCGGCTTGTCGAAGCGCACTTCGACCACCGTGCCGCCCGTGAAGTCCAACGCGTAGTTGAAGCCCTTGAAGGCAATGCAGCCCACGGCGGCGATGAACACCAGCGCGGCCAGCGTGATCGCCACCCAGCGGGTACGCATGAAGTCGAACTTGGTGTCGTTCGGAATCAGATGCAACGGGAACAGTTTCATGGTTTCGATTCTCTTCCCGTCAGATGGCCAGGGACTTGAGCTTCTTGCGGCGGCTGTAGACCAGAACGGCCAGCGCACGCGAGACGGTGATTGCGGTGAACATCGAGGCCAGGATGCCGACGATCATCGTGACCGCGAAGCCCTTCAGCGGACCGGTACCGAAGGCGTACAGCGCCACGCCGGCCAGCATGCCGGTGAGGTTGGCGTCCAGGATCGTGCCCGAGGCCTTTTCGTAACCGGCGACGATCGACGCCTTCGGCGGGACGCCGGCGCGCAGTTCTTCGCGGATACGTTCGTTGATCAGCACGTTGGCGTCGACCGACAGGCCGATCGACAGCGCCAGGCCGGCGAAGCCGGGAAGCGTCATCGTGGCGCCGAACAGCGACATCACCGCCACCACGATCAGCAGGTTGAACAGCATGGCCACCGAGGTGATCACGCCGAACATGCGGTAGTACACGGTGAAGAAGACCAGCGTGAACAGGAAGGCGAAGCCCACGGCGGTCACGCCGCGCTCGACGTTCTCCGCACCCAGGCTGGGACCGACGATGCGCTCTTCGACGAAGTCCATCGGTGCGGCCAGCGAGCCGGACTTCAGGAGCTTGGCCAGGTTTTCCGCTTCCGCCTTGTCCAGGCCGGTGGTCTGGAAGTTCTTGCCGAACACGCCGTTGATGTTGGCGACCGAAATCACCTCCTCCTTGACGCGGAAGCTGCGCACTTCCTTGCCGTCGACCACGTTGACGGTCGGGATGCGCTCGGTGTACACCACCGCCATCGGCTTTTTCACGTTGGCCGCGGTGAAGTCGAACATGCGCTGGCCGCCGACGTTGTTCAGGGTCACGCTGACCGCGGCCAGGCCGTTCTGGTCGGTGGTGGCCTGCGCGGCAACCATCTGGTCACCGGTGACGATCACGCGCTTGTTCAGCAGGATCGGGCCGCGGTTGTCGCGCTGCTGGTAAACCTTGGCCTCCGGCGGAATGCGGCCGCTGGTGATGGCGTCCTGTGCGTTGCCTTCAACCACGGCGCGGTATTCCAGCGTCGCGGTGGCACCGATCATGCGCTTGGCTTCGGCGGTGTCCTGCACGCCCGGCAGCTGCACGACCACGCGGTCGGCGCCCTGGCGCTGGATGATCGGCTCGGCCACGCCCAGCTGGTTGACGCGGTTGCGCAGGGTGTTGACGTTCTGCTCGATGGCCCCGTTGGCGATCGACGTCAGCTCGGTTTCCGGCACGCTCACGGTGACGCGGTTGCCGGCCACGTCGTAGCCCAGGGCCGGCTGCGCCTTGTACATCACGTCACGGGCGCGGGCGGCAGCATCGGCACCGGCGGACGGGCTGATGCTGGCCACGATGGTGTTGTCCGGGCGACGCTCCACCGACTGGTAGGCGATACGGGCGTCGCGCAGGCTGGTGCGCACGTCTTCGGCGTAGGCATCCAGGCGCTTGTCCAGCGCGGCCTTCTGGTCGACCTGCAGCACGAAGTGCACGCCGCCCTGGAGATCCAGGCCCAACACCATCGGCTTGGCGCCGAGATCGCTCAGCCAGGTGGGCACGGTGGAGGCCAGGTTCAGGGCGACCACGTAGTCCTCGCCCATTTCATCCCGAAGCGCGTCGTTGGCGGCCGTCTGCGCCTGCAGACTGGGCAGGCGCACGATCAGGCTGTCGCCCTCCTTGGCCACCGACAGCGGTTCCACGCCGGCCTGCTTGAGGTCGCCCAGCACGCGGTCGCGCAGGGCGTCGTCGATCTGCCCGCCACGGTTGGCGGTGATCTGCACGGCAGGGTCCTTCTGGTAGATGTTCGGCAGCGCATACAGCGCGCTGACCGCCAGTACGATCAGGATGAGGAAGTACTTCCAGCGTGGAAATTCGAGCATTGCTTGGGTCCCGCGCGGTGCCCGTCCCGGCACCGCGGTTGAACGGAAAGGGAGTGGATCAGTTGGCCGACTTCAGCGTGCCGGTCGGCAGCACGTTGCCCACGGCGCCCTTCTGCACGCGGATGCGCACGTTGTCGGCCACTTCGATGGTGATGAAGTTGTCGCCGATGTCGGTCACCACGCCGGCGATGCCGCCGTTGGTCAGCACTTCATCGCCGCGCTTGATCTTCTCCAGCATCGCCTTGTGTTCCTTCTGGCGCTTCATCTGCGGGCGGATCATCAGGAAGTACATGACCGCGATCAGGACGATCGGGACCAGGAACGTCGTCCAGGAGGCACCCGGCGGCTGGCCGGCAGCGGACTGGGCGTGTGCGGCGGGGATCAGGAAGGCGATCAGGTTCATACAGTGTGTCCTTGGGTTGGAGGCGCCCCGTTCCGAGGGGGAGCGGGGTGTCGCCGCGAAACAGGGGTCAGCCGCGAAGTATGCCACGGCCCCGGGAGTTCGTCCTTGGGCCGTTTGGCAGGGTATGCGCGCGGATTCGGGGACGCCGCTGCCGCTTACAGCGGCGGCGTGGCGGCACCCCGGGCCGCATAGAAGGACTCGCGGAAGGCTGAAAAGGTTCCCGCCGCGATGGCCGCGCGCATGTCGGCCATCAGCTTTTCGTAGTAATACAGGTTGTGCAGGGTGCCCAGCATCGGCGCCAGCATTTCATTGCAGCGGTCCAGGTGGCGCAGGTAGGACCGGGTGTAGCCACTGCTGCAGGCGTGGCAGCCGCAGCCCGGCTCGATGGTGTCCATGTCGCGCTCGTAACGGGCATTGCGGATGCGCACGGTGCCGAACGATGTGAAGTAATGGCCGTTGCGGGCGTTGCGGGTGGGCATGACGCAATCAAACATGTCCACGCCCCGCGCCACGCCTTCCACCAGGTCTTCCGGGCGCCCCACGCCCATCAGGTAGCGCGGGCGGTCGGCCGGCAGGATCGGGTGCATGTGGTCCAGCATGGCGTTGCGCTCGTGCTCGGGCTCGCCCACCGCCAGCCCACCGATGGCGTAACCGTCGAAGCCGATCTGCTGCAGGCCCTCGGCCGAGCGGGTGCGCAGGTCGTGGTGCACGCCGCCCTGGACGATGCCGAACAGGGCCGCATCGTTGCCGAGCGCATCGTGCGCATTGCGGCTGCGCTGGGCCCAGCGCAGGCTCAGTTCCATCGAAGTGCGCGCCACCGGTTCGGTCGCCGGGTACGGGGTGCATTCGTCGAAGATCATCACGATGTCCGAATCGAGCACCTTCTGGATCTTCATGCTCTCCTCCGGCCCGAGGAAGACGCGTGCACCGTCGGTGGGCGAAGCGAAGGTCACGCCCTGCTCGGTGATCTTGCGGCGGTGCGCCAGCGAAAACACCTGGAAGCCGCCGGAGTCGGTCAGGATCGGCCCGTTCCAGCGCGCGAAGCCATGCAGTCCGCCGTGGTCGGCGATCACGTCCAGGCCCGGGCGCAGGTACAGATGGAAGGTGTTGCCGAGGATGATCTCCGCGCCCAGCACACGGATCTGCTCCGGCAGGATGCCCTTGACCGTGCCATAGGTGCCCACCGGCATGAAGGCCGGGGTTTCGACGGTTCCGCGCGGGAAGGTCAGGCGGCCGCGGCGGGCGCGGCCGTCGGTGGTCTGGAGCTGGAACTGGAGTCGGGACATGGAGCAGGCGTTCGGGCAAATAATTGCCCATTGTCGCCGAAAACGTGCTGCCGCGTCGGCGGGGGCACGGCCGCCCTGCCCTGCCCCGGCCCGGTCATTCCCCCTGCGGGAACAGCAGCATGGCATCGCCGTAGCTGAAGAACCGGTATTTCTCTTCGATGGCCGCCCGATATGCATCGAACACCCGCGCCTGCCCGGCGAAGGCCGAAATCATCATCAGCAGCGTGCTTTCAGGCAGGTGGAAGTTGGTCACCATCGCGTCGACGCTGCGGATCCGGTAGCCCGGCGTGATGAAAATCTGGGTCTCCCCGGCATACGGCAGCAGTTCGCCGTCACGCGTCGCGCTTTCCAGGGCACGCACCACGGTGGTACCCACGCCGATCACCCGGCCCCCGGCCGCGCGCGTGCGACGCACCTGCTGGACCAGCTCGGCACCGACATTGAGCCATTCCCGGTGCATGACATGTTCGTTCAGGTCATCCACGCGCACCGGCTGGAACGTGCCGGCGCCCACATGCAGGGTCACATGGCCGAAGGCCACTCCCTGCGCCGCCAGGGCGGCCAGCAGCGCCTCGTCGAAATGCAGCCCGGCGGTGGGTGCGGCCACCGCACCGACCTCGCGGGCGAACACGGTCTGGTAGCGCTCGCGGTCGTCCAGCCCGGGCTCGCGCTGGATGTAGGGCGGCAACGGCAGGCGCCCGGCGTGAAGGAGCCATTGCTCCAGTGCTTCGGGGATGTGGAACTGCAGGACGTAGAACTCGCCGTCGCGGCCGAGCACCTCGGCCTCGCCCCCGGCGTCCAGCGCAATCCGGCTGCCGGCCTTGGGCGACTTGCTGGCGCCGACCTGGGCGCGGGCCTGCTGGGCGCCGAGCAGGCGCTCGATCAGGATCTCGACCCGCCCGCCGCTGGCCTTCTGGCCAAACAGACGCGCCGGAATCACCCGGGTATCGTTGAAGACCAGCAGGTCGCCGGCGCGCAGCAGATCGGGCAGGTCGCGCACATGGCGATGCTCGAACGCGGCCGGGGCCGGCGGCACCACCATCAGGCGGCTGGCCGAGCGCTCCGCAAGCGGAGCCTGGGCAATCAGTTCAGGCGGCAGTTCGTAGTTGAAATCGGACTTCTTCAAGGCAGCGCACGGCAACGTGTAGGCAATGTCGTCCATTGTACGACTGGCCCTCGATGGCAACGCAGGATTGGCCAAACGTCGCGCAAAATGCTGCTATGCAGCAGCGTTTTGCGGGGTTATCGCGCGAAAAGCCGCGTGCTAGCATCGAGTTGGAAGTCTGATGCACGAGCAGGAATGCCCGAAGCGCGCGCGAATAGACGCGCGTTTTGCTTTTCCGCCGTGCCGCCAATCGTTTCAGGAGATCTGCAATGAGCTTCATCGACCGTCTCGCCCCCCTTCGCGCCCAGCCGGGCGCCCGCCTGACCACCGGCCTGGATGACGCCACCCTCGAACGCCTGGCCGCCGGCCACCCGGACCTGGTCGCCGCCATCGACGCCGCCGCCGCCGAGTTCGAGCGCGTGCGCGCCGACCTGGGTGCCCTGCTGCCGCTGGACGAGCGCGCCCAGATCGACGCCATGCAGGACGGCTTCGTCAATTTCTATGCCGATGACGCGGTGACGCCGTACGTGGCCCTGGCCGCCCGCGGCGCCTGGGTGGTCACGCTCAAGGGCGCGGTGCTGTATGACGCTGGCGGCTACGGCATGCTCGGCTTCGGACATACGCCTGCGGCCGTGATGGAGGCCATGTCGGCCCCGCAGGTGATGGCCAACGTGATGACCCCGAGCCTGTCCCAGCAGCGCTTCATCGCCGCGCTGCGCCAGGAGATCGGTCACCGTCGCGGTGGCTGCCCGTACAGCCGTTTCATGTGCCTGAATTCGGGTTCCGAAGCGGTCGGCCTGGCCGCACGCATCGCCGACGTCAACGCCAAGCTGCAGACCGATCCAGGCGCCCGCCACGCCGGGGCCACCATCAAGCGTGTCGTGGTCAAGGGCAGCTTCCACGGCCGCACCGACCGCCCCGGCCTGTACTCGGACTCCAGCCGCAAAACCTACATGCAGCACCTGGCCAGCTATCGTGGCGAGGACTCGGTGATCGCGATCGCGCCCTATGACGAAGACGCGCTCAAGCGGGTGTTCGCCGAGGCCGAACAGAACCACTGGTTCGTCGAAGCGGTGTTCCTGGAGCCGGTGATGGGCGAAGGCGATCCGGGCCGTTCGGTGCCGCCATCGTTCTACGCCCTGGCCCGCGAGCTGACCCGCCAGCACGGCAGCCTGCTGCTGCTCGATTCGATCCAGGCCGGCCTGCGTGCGCATGGCGTGCTGTCGATCGTGGACTACCCCGGTTTCGAGGGGCTGGACGCGCCGGACATGGAGACCTACTCCAAGGCACTCAACGCCGCCCAGTTCCCGCTGTCGGTGCTGGCCGTGACCGACCACGCCGCCCAGCTGTACCGCAAGGGCATCTACGGCAACACCATGACCTCCAACCCGCGTGCGCTGGACGTCGCCTGCGCCACCCTGTCGCTGCTGACGCCGCAGGTGCGTGAGAACATCCGCTTGCGCGGCGAGGAAGCCGTGCGCAAGCTGGAACAACTCAGGAGCGAGCTGGGCGGGCTGATCACCAAGGTGCAGGGCACCGGCCTGCTGTTCTCCTGCGAGCTGGCCCCGCAGTTCAAGTGTTACGGCGCCGGCTCCACCGAAGAGTGGCTGCGCAACCACGGCATCAATGTGATTCACGGCGGCGAGAACTCGCTGCGCTTCACCCCGCACTTCGGCATGGACAGCGACGAGCTGGACCTGCTGGTGGGGCTGGTGGGACGGGCGCTGAAGGAAGGCCCGCGCAGGGAGCAGTCGCAGGCGGCGTAAGCCGGCAGCGGACCTGACCACCCGGTCAGGTCCGGTTTGGCCCCGGCCCGGCGAACGCGCTAAAATCGCCGATCGCATCTGCGGAACGAACCCCGTCACGAGACCGGAACATCGGTCATCGGCGGGGCTTTTTCGTTTCCGCCGCGTCACCTCCGAACACAGGAAGATCCAATGAAGTCGATTTGCGTTTACTGTGGCTCCAACCCCGGCAGCAAGCCGATCTACACCGAGCGCGCCATCGCGCTGGGCGACCGCATCGCCCGCGACGGCCTGCGCCTGGTGTACGGCGGCGGCAACGTCGGCCTGATGGGCACGGTGGCCAACGCCGTGCTGGCTGGCGGCGGTGAGGTCACCGGTGTGATTCCGCAGCAGTTGGCTGACTGGGAAGTGGCCCACCGCGGCCTGACCGAGCTGGAAATCGTCGGTTCGATGCACGAGCGCAAGTCGCGCATGTTCGACCTGTCCGACGCGTTCGTTGCCCTGCCCGGCGGCTTCGGCACGATGGAAGAGATCTTCGAGATGCTCACCTGGCGCCAGCTCGGCATCGGCAACAAGCCGTGCGCCTTCCTGGACGTGGACGGTTTCTACGCCCCGCTGATCGGCATGATCGACCGCATGGTGGAAGAGCGCTTCCTGCATCCCGAGCAGCGCGCCGACCTCTGGTACGGGTCGGACATCGACGCGATGCTGGAGTGGATGCGCGGGTACGAACCGGCGCAGGCCTCCAAGTGGATCGACGAGAAGCGCCGCAACGCCTTGCGGTGATACCGTGGCGCGGGGCGCTGCCCCGCTGGATCTCCGTCGTGCCTGGTGAACGTGCCGGGGAGACCCCGGCGCTACGCCGTTTCCATCGGTGCGGGGCGGCCCAGCAGGTAACCCTGGCCATAGTCGCAGCCGAGTTGCAGCAGCGTGTCGCGCTGGGCGGCGTTCTCGATACCCTCGCCCACCGTTTCGATGCCCAGCGTGCGGGCCAGCGACAGCACGCCCTGGACCAGCGCATAGGTACTCTGGATGTCCTGGCCGTGCAGACCTGCGATGAAACTCTGGTCGATCTTGAGCGTGGAGATCGGGAACCGGTGCAGATAGGACAGCGCTGAAAAGCCGGTCCCGAAATCGTCCAGCTGCACCAGCACACCCCGCTCGCGCAGCGTCTGCAGGATGCGCAGCGTGCGCGGGCCGTCATCGAGCAGCGCCACCTCGGTGATCTCCAGCCGCAACCGGTGCGGGTCGGCGCCGACTGCCTCGATCAGGCCAAACAGACGCGAACTGAAATCGGCCGACCGGAAATGACGCGGCGACACGTTCACCGACAGATAGCCGCGTCCGCCGCGTGCCAGCTGCCCGATCACCTGCTCGTAGAGCAGCCAGTCCGCCTGTTCGATCAGGCCGCTCTCTTCGCCCAGGTCGAGAAACGCGCTCGGCAGCAGCAGACCGCGCCGCTCGTGCTGCCAGCGCAGCAGCGCTTCGTGCCCCACCACCTCCCCGTCGGACAGGCGCACGATCGGCTGGTAATAGGGAAGAAAATCGCGGTTGATGATGGCCCGGCGCAGGTCCGCTTCCAGGTCCAGGCTGCGCAGCGCCTCTTCGCGCATGGCTTCATCGAACACCGCGCAGCGGTCCTTGCCCTGCGCCTTGGCACGGTACATCGCCGCATCGGCGTCGCGCACCAGTTCCTCGCCATTGCGGTAGCGCGGATGCCACATGGCAATGCCGAGGCTGCCGGACGGAAACAGCTCGCGCCCCTTGACCCACATCGACTCTTCCAGCGCCATCAGCATCCGCTGCGCGAACTCCACCGCCGAGGACAACCCGTGACGGCACTGCAGCAGGATCGCAAACTCGTCGCCGCCCAGCCGCGCCACCACGTCCTCGCTGGAGACCATCGAGACGATCCGCTTGGCCACCTCGACCAGCATCTGGTCGCCGGCGGCGTGGCCAATGCTGTCATTGACCAGCTTGAAGCGGTCCAGATCCAGGAACAGCACCGCGAAGGCCGATCCGTCGGGCTGACGCGCCTGGGCGATCGCATCCTCCAGCCGGTCCAGCAGGTGCAGCCGGTTGGGCAGACCGGTCAACGCGTCGTGCATGGCCTGGTGGGTGAGCCGCTGCTCCGCGCGCAGGCGCTCGCCGATCTGGCCCAGCAGTTTTTCGTTCACATCGGCCAGTTCACGGGTGCGCTCCTCCACCCGCAGTTCCAGCTCGGCGTGCGCGTTGCGCAGCCGCTCCTGGTCGCGCTGGCGGGCCAGGCCGTTGCCGATGTTCTGCGCCACGAACGTCAGCAGGCGCTGGTCGTGGGCGGTGAAGCTGACGTCCGGCGAGTAGCTCTGCACCACGATCACGCCGACCACGTCGTCGTCGCTCAGCAACGGCACGCCCAGCCAGCAATGCGAACGCGCACCGAACTCGCGCACCGCGCCGGCCGCGCGCAGTGCATCGATGTTGTCGCGCGTGGCCAGCAGCGGCTGGCGGTTGCGCACGATGTACTCGGTGAGACCCTCGCTGAAGGGGCGCGGTGCGCGGGAGGCGTTGTACTCGTCCACCGAGTAGACGAATTCCAACCCGTCGCCCCCTTCGTTGACCAGCGCAATGTAGAAGTTGCGCGCATCCAGCAGCGTGCCCACCACCCCATGCACCTGGACATAGAACTCGGTCAGGCTGGAGGCGCTCATCGCCATCTCGGAGATGTTGAACAGCGCCAGCTGCAGTTTCTCGGCGCGGCGCCGCTCCACCACTTCGTCCTGCAGGCTGCGGTTGGCGCGCTGCAGTTCCAGCGTGCGCCGCTCCACCTGGCGCTCCAGCTGCACCTGTGCCTGGCGGCGGTCCATCGCGGTCTGGATGTGCTGGGCGACGTAGCCCAGCAGTGCGCGGTCGGCTTCGCCGTAACGCGCGCGGTGTTCATAGCTCTGCACCACGATGGCGCCACACACCCGGCCTTCGCGCAGCATCGGTACGCCCAGCCAGTCCAGGCTTTCCGGCCCCCGATCCGGATCGGGTTCGTCGTTGTCGGCAGCGAGCAGCTCGCGCGACGGACCGCTCAACGGCTGCCCGTGACGCAGCAGCGCGAAGGTCAGGCTGCGCGGCATCTCGTGCTCTTCGTAGCTGCGGTCAGGATCGGCGACAAAGCTGTCCTGCTGGTCGGCGAAGTACAGGAACCGGACCCGGCGCCGCACATCGTCGTACTCGACAATAAAGCAGTTCTGCGCGTACATCAGGGAGTTGAGCACGCTGTGCACGTGACGCAGCATCTCGGACATTTCCAGGTCCGCGCCGGCAAGGTCGGCGATTTCATACAGCGCCTGCTGCAGGCGTTTGGAGATTTCCAGCGAGTGGATCTCGCGGCGCTGTCGGGTCAGCGCAATGGCGTCCTGCACGGCACGCCGCGCCAGCCCCCACCACCCTGCGTCCAGGGGCACCGGCTCCCCTTGGCTCAGCACCCGCATCGCCAGCCGGGTGTCCCCGAACTGCCATCGCTGCAGCTGCCCCGGCGCGGGAAGCGCCGCGTCGAGCAGGTGACCGGCGGTCATCGAGCGATCGAAGGGTTCGGACTGCAGCCCGTCGCCAAGCACCGGGTCGCGCCAGGCCAGATGCAGGCTGCTGCCGACAGGCAGCACCGCGCAGAGGGTGCGCGCCAGATCGGCGGACACCTGCGCGTCACGGTCCGGGTCCACTGAAGGCGTCACTACCTGACTGGACAGCATGTTCGTCTCTACTGGCACCGGATGCCCGGCACCTCCCCTGTCCCCCGAGCATAACGCGGGGACCGGGGGGCAATGGAAGGGTGGCAACCCCGATTGTTGCAGATGGACGTTATTGGAACGTCACCTGGAACCGCTCTCCCCATGCCGCCGGCCACCTCCCTGCCACCGCCACGCTTTGCGGACGCACCCGCACCGCTTACTCTGTGCGCCGTGGACGCCGTGGCCCTGCCAACCGATGAAGCGCTGATGCTGGCCTGGGCCGGCGGGGACCTGCCTGCGTTCGAGGTTCTCTACGGGCGCCATCGTGCCCGGCTGTACAGCTTCCTGCTGCGACAGCTGCGCGACGCCGCGCTCGCCGACGAACTGTTCCAGGACGTCTGGCAGCGGGTGATCGCTGCCCGCACCGGCTGGCAGCCCGAGGCCGCCTTCACCACGTGGCTGTTCCGGATCGCGCACAACCGGCTGAACGATCACTGGCGTGCGGCGCGGCACCGGCCGCCGCCGCCCGGCGATGCCGACGAACGCGTGGCGCGCATGAGCGACAGCCGCACGCCGGAAACCCAGCTGTCCGAGTTCGAGCAGCGCCGTCGCCTGCAACTGGCGATGGAGCAGCTTCCCGCCGACCAGCGCAACGTGCTGCAGCTGCGGCTGGAACAGGAGCTCAGCCTGGAGGAGATCGCCGAGATCACCGGCGTGGGCCGCGAGACCGTCAAGTCGCGGCTGCGCTATGCGATGGACAAGCTGCGCGCGGGGATGAACGCATGAACGACCGCACGCCACTGACACCCGAAGAACGCGAACTGGCCCGCCTGCTGGGACGGTCTGCGCCGACCCCGCCGCCGCCGGCGCTCGACGACGCCGTGCTCGCCGCTGCGCGCGCGGCGGTGCAGGCGCCCCCGGTCGCCCCCGCAGCCGCGGCCGCCCCGCACGCGCCGCCACGGCGTCGGCGCTCGCGCCTGCCGGCCGTGATGGGGATCGCCGCCTCGGTGGTGTTCGCCGTCGGGATCGCCTGGCAACTGCGGCTGCAGGACCCGCCCATACCCGCTCTCGACGTGCCGGCGGCAGATGCCCCGGCTGCGGCACCCGTGGCCGCCGAAGCGGCAGATGTCGCGGCCAGCCCGGCGGCAGCGCCCGCGGCGGCCGAACCGGCGGGCGCCATCACGGCCCCGGCCGCCCCAGTGCCCCAGGCGCGCGTCGCCCCCCCGCCATCACCGGTGGTGGCGGAACCGGCACCGGTCACCCCGCCCAGAATGGCGCCGCCGCCTGCTCCGCCGGCACCGGCCGCAGCGCCGCAGGCCTTCTCGATCGAACCGGCCGACAGCGCCGCCGCCGACACCGCGCCGGCGATGGCACCGCCACCGCCACCGGCGCCGGCCCCCGCGCAGAAGGCCGTGAGCCCGGAGCGCGCCACCGCGCCGCTCGCGGCGCCACGCCCGGCCCCGAGCGCCGCAGGCGTCATGCAGCGCCGTTCGGCGATGGCACCGTCCAGCGAGGCCGTCCTCTCGGCCAGCGCCGTCGATGCCGCGGTGTCCGCCGATGCCAGCCTGCCGCGCAAGCAGTGGCTCAAGCGTATCCGCGAGCGGCGCGATGCCGGTGATCTGGATACCGCGCGCGCCAGCCTGGAGCGCTACCTGCAGCAGTACCCGGAAGTGCGCATCCCGCGCGACCTGCGCCAACTGCTCGACACCTGAGCCGCGTACGCCGCGTCTCGCGGGCAAAGCTCTAGAATGGCGCGGATGCCCGATACGCTTGCCACCGCCGTCAGTCACAGCCTGGAGATCAAGCACAGCCGCTTCATCGCCCATGCCGCCCCCATCACCGACGCCGGCGCGGCGCTGCAGTTCCTGCAGCAGGTGGCCGTGCCCGATGCGACGCACAACTGCTGGGCCTACCGGCATGGCAACGATTACCGCTCCAGCGATGACGGCGAACCGGCCGGGACCGCCGGCAGACCGATCCTGGCGGCGATCGATGGGCAGGGGTTTGATCGCGTCATGGTGGTGGTCATCCGCTGGTACGGCGGCATCAAACTCGGCGCGGGCGGCCTGGTCCGTGCCTACGGCGGCACCGCTGCCGAATGCCTGCGGCTGGCGCCACGGCAACCGCTGATCGCGCTGGCCGAGCTGGACGTGCACGCCCCGTTCGACGATCTGGGCACGCTGCATGCGGCACTGGCCGCCCACCTGGCCGAAAAGCAGGCCGAAACCTTCACCCCGTCGGGCGTATCGCTGCACCTTCGTCTACCGGCCGATCAGGTCGACCCGTTGAAAAACCGGCTGCGCGACGCCACCCGTGATCGTATCCGCGTGGAAACACGCACCGAACCAGGCCAACCGAATGACTGACACCCCTCCCGCGCCCGCCCCGGCGCTGCGCCGCCTTGGCAGCCTGCGCACGCTGTGGCCGTTCGTGCGCCGCCATGCGGGGCTGTTCAGCGCCTGGCTGGTGGCGCTCGCGGTGTCCTCGGTGGCCACGCTGAGCCTGCCGCCGGCAGTCAAGCTGATGATCGATCATGGCTTCAGCGACAACGGCCAGATCAACCGCGCCTTCGCGCTGCTGTTCCTGGTCGCGGTGGTACTGGCCCTGGCCACCGCTGCCCGCTTCTTCTTCGTCTCCCTGCTCGGCGAAAAGGTCGTCGCCGACCTGCGCAGCCGCCTCTATGCCCACCTGATTGCGCTGGGTGCCGGTTTCCACGACCGCAGCCGCAGCGGCGAACTGGTCTCGCGCCTCACGGCCGACAGCGAACTGCTGCGCAGCGTCATCGGCTCGACGATGTCGGTGGCATTGCGCAGCAGCGTCACTGTAGTGGGCAGCCTGGTCATGCTGTTCGTCACCAGCCCGGCACTGGCGGCGTGGACGCTGGTCGGCATTCCGCTGGCCGTGCTGCCGATCATCATCGGCGCGCGTCGTCTGCGCCACATTTCGCGCGCCAGCCAGGACCGCATCGCCGACGCCAACAGCCTCGCCGCCGAGACCCTGGGCGCGGTCCGCACGGTGCAGGCGCATGCACGCGAGCCTTACGAGCGCAGCCGCTTCAACGCGGCGCTGGGCGAATCGATCAAGGCCGCGCGCCGGCGCATTGGCGCTCAGTCCATCGTCACCGCCACCGCCATCGTCCTGGTGTTCGGCGCGATCGTCGGGGTGCTGTGGCTGGGGGCGCACGATGTCATCGACGGCCGCATGAGCGCCGGCACGCTGGGCCAGTTCGTGCTGTATGCGTTGATCGGCGGCGGGTCGGTCGGCGCGCTCGCAGAAGTCTGGAATGAGCTGCAGCGCGCCTCCGGCGGCATGGGCCGGATCGCCGAACTGCTGCAGGAAGACATCGAGATCACCAGCCCCGCCGATCCGCAGCCGCTGCCCCAGCCGCTGCGTGGCGAGATCCGCTTCGACGACGTGGTGTTCCATTATCCGCAGCGCCCGGACACCGCCGCGCTGGATCATTTCGACCTGCACGTGCGCCCGGGCGAGACCGTGGCTCTGGTCGGTCCCTCCGGCGCGGGCAAGAGCACCGTGCTGTCGATGCTGCTGCGCTTCCACGATCCCGCCGCCGGCCGCATCCAGGTCGATGGCGTGGATGTGCGCCAGGTCGATCCGGCCCAGCTGCGCGCGCAGATGGCGCTGGTGCCGCAGCAGCCCACCCTGTTTGCGAGCACCGCACTGGACAACATCCGTTACGGACGACTGGAGGCCAGTGACGAGGAGGTGCAGCGCGCTGCTGCGGCTGCCGAAGCCGACGAGTTCCTGCAGGCCCTTCCGGAGGGCTACATGAGCGAGCTGGGAGAGCGTGGCGCACGCCTGTCCGGCGGGCAGCAGCAGCGCATCGCCATCGCACGCGCCCTGCTCAAGGATGCACCGATCCTGCTGCTCGACGAGGCCACCAGCGCGCTGGACGCGCAGAGCGAACGCGCCGTGCAGCAGGCACTGGAGCGGCTGATGGCCGGCCGCACCACGCTGGTCATCGCGCATCGCCTGGCCACCGTGCTGAAGGCCGACCGCATCGTCGTGATGGACCACGGCAGGATCGTCGCACAGGGCACACATGCGCAGCTGCTGGCCGAAGGTGGCCTGTATGCGGAGCTGGCGAAGCTGCAGTTCATCGATTGACGACACACGCCTAACGCGTCGCGATGCATGGTGCACGGACCCTGGTCCGTGCCGCTGCAGGAGGTGTTCCATGTCGTTCCGACAGTTCCCCGCCACTGACGCCAATGGCGAAAACTACGTCATCATCGAGTTCAGGGAGGAGGCTGCCAGCGACACCGCGTCGTCCGCGCCTGCCACGCGTTACGAGCTGGCCGATGGTCGTCATCTGGTCCGCGACGGCCGCCAGTTCCGCACCTCGGGCGGCGAACTTACCCTGACCACCTGACCGCTGGTCATTTTTTCGCCAGCCATCTTGACACCGTTCTGTCCCAAGGGATGGACGCGGTTATCCACATGGTTGTCCGCAATTCATCCACACCCCCTGTGGATGAATGCGGCAGTGCAGCAGGTCAGCGTGACAGCACCCGACCGATGCCGGACGCGTCGATTTCCGCGGCGGCCTGCTGCAGCGCGCGTGCGTCGCTGCCGGCAACGAATCCCACGCGGAAATGCACGTCGCCGGCCGGCGTGCGCGACGAGTGGATGGAAGCCAGGCTCACCGCGTGGCGCTCGAACACATACAGCAGTTCACGGAGCGAACCGGGGCGATCCTCGGGCAGATGCACGCTGATCGCATTGCGCTCGGTCAGGTCGGCCAGCAGATAGCCCACCCGCTCGAAGGTATAGTTGCCTTCGGCCAGCACGGCCTCGCCCTGGCTGTCACGATTGTCCAGCAGCAGCTGCTGGCGGAACGCCGCCCGCGCATCGTCGTCGCCCTGCCCGACCTGGCTACGCAGCGTCTGCAGGTGCGCAAGCAGGCGGTCAAGCATCGGCGCAACGTGCGGATTGCCGAACTGGATGTCTTCGTAGATGGCCGGGTTCAACGACAGGATGCGCGCGATGATCGCCGTATCCAGCTCGAATGACGCCGACCGGTACGGCATCAGCGCCGGCAGGGGGCCGAGCAGCGGTGCGTACTCGCGCAGCACGCCGGCCTGGGCCAGGTGCGTGGCGTGAACCATTGCCTGCACCAGCGCCATCACCTGGTCGTGGTGCTCGGGCGTGGCGCGCACGCATTCGGCCTCCAGTGCATCGCACAGGCCCTGCACCCACGGCTGCCACTGCGACAGGCGCGCCTCGCAGACCACCATGACGCGGCCTTTCAGGGTCGGCGCCTTCGGCGGCGCGGTCATCGGATGCAGGCCCACCACGTCGGCCTGCGAGGCGAGCATCGCCGCCACCGGCGCGGACTTCACCGACGTGACGTCCAGCCACAGCCGCCCTGCCTCGCGCCCGGCCGAGCGCGCGACGTACTCGCCGATCAACGCCGGGGTATGGCGGATCGGCGCGGAGAAGATCAGCACCTCCGCGCGCGCGACCAGAACCTCGGGGCTGTCCGATCGGGGATCAGCCGGATCGTGTCCCAGTACCTCCAGGCCCATCCGTTGCTGGAGGAACCGCCGCAGCCAGCGCCCGTAGGCTCCGGCACTGCCGACGATGCCAACCACCGGCATCCGGGTCACGCCAGGCGCTCGGGCACGAAGCGCTGCGGCAACGACAGGGCCGCCGGTGCGGCAGCCAGTACGTCGAACTCTTCATGCCCGTTGGCCAGCGTGGTCTCCAACGCCACGTGCACACCGGCGATCGCGCGCGAGATGGCCTGCTCGAAGGCTTCGCCGCGCAGCAGGAAGGCAACCAGCAGCGACATCAGCACGTCGCCGGTGCCGGCCACGTCCACCGGCAGGTGCGGCGAGGTCCAGCGCCAGATCGCATCGCGACTCACCGCCAGCGTCACCAGCTGCCCCGGCTCGCCGCCCACGCTGTGCGCCAGCACCCACTCGGGCCCGCGTGCCAGCAGGGCCTGCGACGCGGCGATGGCTTCGTCCTGGGCCAGGCTCGGCATCCCGGTCAACCGCCCCAGCTCGAACGCATTGGGCGTCACCAGCCACGCGTGCGGCAGCAGGCGCTCGGCGAACACGGTTTCCAGACCAGGCTCCACATACGGACCGGTGTGGGTATCGCCGATCACCGGGTCCAGGCAGTAGCGCAGCTGCGGCGATGCCGGCAGCACCTCGTCCAGCCAGTCGGCGAACGCGGTGCCGTTGCCGACGCTGCCGAAGTAGCCCGAGACCAGCATCCGTGCACGCTGCGGCAACCCGCGCTCGGCGGTGCCCAGCAGCAGGTCCGAGAACCACTCCGAGGGCAGCACGCGGCCACGCGTGGTGGCGTAGAACGGCGCGTTGCTGAGCAGCGTGGTCGGGATCTCCGCCACGCGCACGCCCAGCGCACGCAGCGGCGGTACCGCAGCGCTGTTGCCGGCATGGCCGTAGACGAGCTGGGACTGCACGGAGATGACATCGACCGGCGACGGACCGTCCGGGCGCTGGCGGCGGCCGTGGACCAGGTGGCTTTCGAGGGATTCGTTCATGGGATCGGCACGGTGGGGGGCTCTATGGCCATTATCCCCCAACCGCTATGCCGCATCCTGCCCGTCTACGCAGCCGGATCTGCCCGTTCCGGGATGTGGGGGTCACGCTGCAGCAGGAACTCCCAGGTATCGTTGAAGACCAGTGGGTTCCTTGCGCCCCTGGCGAAGCGGATTGACGTCCGCATAGGTGTCGGTGTGTTCAACCCGCGCCACACCGTCCCCCACCGCCAGCCGCGTCAGGCGCTCCGTCATCCCATCCAGGCGAAGGGACGACACAGGATGGTCGGGACCCATCGAGTACGTCCATCGCGTACCAGGCGCCAACTGCAGAGGACGCTTGATCGTCCCATCGATCGCATCCAGCCTGCATGCCTCCAACGGCGCGGCGGACACCGCGCCTGTAGCGAGGGAGGCAGTCACCACGGCCACCGGCCATGCGCGGCGTACAGCGCAAAACAGGGATCGAACAGCGGCGTGGACGTTGCGGGCAAGCGTGTTCATCGCGGCATGGTAGTAATCGCTGCAGGCACAGTCACCCACGCCTGTCGCGATCAACTCCAAAGGCAGACGACCTGCACCGGACCGCGACGGGAACAAAAAAAAAGCCCCCTGTCTCCAGGGGGCCTTCGGTACAAGGCAGGAACCAACGCCGCTTATGACGTCATCCGATCCCAGAACCCCTTCACACCATCGATGAACGTGGCCGACTTCGGCGAGTGCTTGCGCGCTTCTTCGCCGGTGAAGGTGGTTTCAAACTGCTCCAGCAGCTTGCGCTGCTCGGTGGTGAGGTTGACCGGGGTCTCCACCACCACGCGGCAATACAGATCGCCTTCGCTGCGGCTGCGCACCGACCGTACACCCTTGCCGCGCAGGCGGAACAGCTTGCCGGTCTGGGTTTCGGCCGGAATGCGGATCTCGGCGTACCCGCCCAGCGTGGCTACGCGCACAGTGTCGCCGAGCGCCGCCTGCGAGATGCGGATCGGCACTTCGCAGTGCAGGTCGTCGCCATCGCGCTGGAAGATCGCGTGCTCGCGCACCCGCACTTCCACATACAGATCGCCCGCCGGCGTACCGGCCGGACCGGCCTCGCCTTCGCCGGACAGGCGGATGCGGTCACCGGTATCGACGCCCGCAGGCACCTTCACCGACAACACCTTGTCTTCCTCGACACGGCCGTTGCCGTGGCAGGTCTTGCAGGGATTGGGAATGATCTGGCCACGGCCACCGCAGTTGTGGCAGGCCTGCTGCATGGCAAAGATGCCGCGCTGCACGCGCACCTGGCCGCGCCCCTGGCAGACGGTGCAGGTGTCCACCTTGCCGTCTTCCGAGCCGTTGCCGTGGCAGTCACCGCATTCGGCCAGGGTCGGAATCTCGATGCGGCGCTCCACGCCCATCACCGCTTCTTCCAGGTCCAGCTCCATCACGTAGCCGATGTCGGCACCGCGACGGGCCTGGCGCGGACCACCGCCACCGCCGCCGAAGATGTTGCCGAAAATGTCGCCGAAAATGTCGTTCATGTCCGGGCCGCCCGGACCGCCGCCACCGCCCATGCCATGCTCGAACGCGGCGTGGCCGTGGGCGTCGTACATGCGGCGCTTGTTGGCGTCGGACAGGACTTCGTAGGCTTCCTTGCATTCCTTGAAGGATGCTTCGGCAGCCGCATCACCCGGATTGCGGTCCGGGTGGAACTTCATCGCGCAACGGCGATAGGACTTCTTCAGCTCTTCTTCGCTGGCGGTGCGGGACACGCCCAGCACTTCGTAGTAATCGCGCTTGCTCATAACTTGGATCGGGTTCCGGAAGTCGGGATTCGTCAACGCGCAAGAGCGGAACCAGGTCCGCTCTTGCGTCGGGCGCCCCGACAGGCCGGGATACGGCTGTCAGGACCTGGGGGAAACGACAACGGGACGCTGCCTGCGCAACGTCCCGCGTCTTGTCCGGATCAGGACTTCTTGTCGTCCTTGACTTCGGTGAACTCGGCGTCGACCACGTCGTCATGCGCGCCGTTGGTGTTGCCGGCACCGGCATCGGCACCCGCAGCGGCACCGCCCTGCTCGGCGGCGGCCGCCGCGGCGAACAGCGACTGGCCGGCCTCTTCCAGCACCTTCGACTTGGCTTCGATCTGCGCCTTGTCGTCGCCCTTCATCGCCGTTTCCAGGTCGGACAGGGCCGACTCGACCTTGCCGATCACATCACCACCGACCTTGCTGCCGTGCTCGTTGATCGCAGTACGGGTACCGTGGATCAGCGCGTCGGCCTGGTTGCGGGCCTGGACCAGCTCGTGGAACTTCTTGTCTTCCTCGCGGTTGGCTTCCGCGTCGGCGACCATGCGCGCGATCTCGTCCTCGGACAGACCCGAACCGGCCTTGATCTCGACCTTCTGTTCCTTGTTGGTCTTCTTGTCCTTGGCCGACACGTGCAGGATGCCGTTGGCGTCGATGTCGAAGGACACTTCCACCTGCGGCATGCCGCGCGGGGCCGGCTCGATGCCGGACAGGTCGAACTTGGCCAGCGACTTGTTGAAGCGGGCCTGTTCGCGCTCACCCTGCAGCACGTGCACGGTCACGGCCGACTGGTTGTCCTCGGCGGTGGAGAACACCTGCGAGGCCTTGGTCGGGATGGTGGTGTTCTTCTCGATGATCTTGGTGAACACGCCACCCATCGTCTCGATGCCCAGCGACAGCGGGGTCACGTCCAGCAGCAGCACGTCCTTGACGTCGCCGCCGAGCACGCCACCCTGGATGGCCGCACCCAGTGCCACGGCTTCGTCCGGGTTGACGTCCTTGCGCGGTTCCTTGCCGAAGAACTCGGTCACGGCCTGCTGCACCTTCGGCATGCGGGTCTGGCCGCCGACCAGGATCACTTCGCTGATGTCGCTCGAGCGCAGGCCGGCGTCATTCAGCGCCACGCGGCACGGTTCGATCGACTTCTTGATCAGCTCTTCCACCAGCGCTTCCAGCTTGGCGCGGGTCAGCTTGATGTTCAGGTGCTTCGGACCCGAGGCGTCGGCGGTGACGTACGGCAGGTTCACTTCGGTCTGCTGCGCGCTGGACAGTTCGATCTTGGCGCGCTCGGCGGCGTCCTTCAGGCGCTGCAGGGCCAGCGGATCCTTGCGCAGGTCGATGCCCTGGTCCTTGTTGAACTCGTCGACGAGGTACTCGATGACACGGTTGTCGAAGTCTTCGCCGCCCAGGAAGGTGTCGCCGTTGGTGGCCAGCACTTCGAACTGCTTTTCACCGTCGACGTTGGCGATTTCGATCACCGACACGTCGAAGGTGCCGCCGCCCAGGTCGTACACCACGATCTTGCGATCCTTGTTGTCGCCCTTGTCCAGGCCATAGGCCAGTGCGGCCGCGGTCGGCTCGTTGATGATGCGCTTGACGTCCAGACCGGCAATGCGGCCGGCGTCCTTGGTCGCCTGGCGCTGGCTGTCGTTGAAGTAGGCCGGCACGGTGATCACCGCTTCGGTCACGGTCTCGCCCAGGAAGGCTTCGGCCGTCTTCTTCATCTTCTCCAGCACGCGGGCGGAGATTTCCTGCGGCGCCATCTTCTTGGCGTCGCTGGTCTGCACCCAGGCGTCGCCGTTGTCGTGGGCCAGGATGCCGTAGGGCACGTGCGCGATGTCCTTCTGGACTTCAGCGTCGGTGAACTTGCGGCCGATCAGGCGCTTGACGGCGTAGAAGGTGTTCTTCGGGTTGGTGACGGCCTGGCGCTTGGCCGAGGCGCCCACCAGCACTTCGCCGTCCTTGGTGTAGGCGACGATGGAAGGCGTGGTGCGGTCACCCTCCGCATTCTCGATGACGCGGGCCTTGCCGCCGTCCATGATCGCCACACACGAGTTGGTGGTGCCGAGGTCGATACCAATGATCTTGCCCATGAGGGAGACTCCTGAAAGTTCTGGGAACATCCGGCTGCTGCCGGGTTATGAATGGGATGTGTGGGACGCCGGGAAGACTTTCAAGCCATCCACCGAACACAGTGTCCGATGGCTGCCAAACGCGTTCAGCGTCCGGTGATGGGGCCGGGCGGAACCGGCCCCGTCCGCCGGGGAGCGCCCGGCGTCACGCGTCGCGTGCGACCACGACGAGGGCCGGGCGCAGCAGGCGATCATTGAGCTGATAGCCCTTCTGGAACACCTGGACCACGCTGCCGGGTGCCGCACCGGGCGCGTCGACCTGGCTGATCGCCTGGTGGTGGTCCGGGTTGAACGGCTGGCCGGTCGGGTCCAGCAGGGTCAGGCCGTTGTCCGCGGCGACCTTGAGCAGCTGCTTGTACGTCAGCTCCAGGCCTTCGCGCAGCGGGCTGGGGTCGGTGCCGGCGGCTGCCAGGCCAGCGTCGAGGCTGTCGAACACCGGCAGCAGCTCGCCCAGCAGCTTCTCATTGGCGAAGCGGCGCGCCTGCTCGACGTCGCGGGCCACGCGCTTGCGCTGGTTGTCCAGGTCGGCGCGCTCGCGCAGCGACTCGGCCTTCAGCAGCGCCAGCTCGTTGTGCAGGCTCTCGACCTGCTGCTGCAGCGCATCGGCCGGGGCCTGCTCGCCGGTCGACGTCTGGGATGCGATATCTGACTGATCTTGGTTCATTTCCGTTTCCCTGGCGGTGACTCCCCGCCTCCACCCACCCCTATGTGGGCGCGCCGACCGGTTTCAAGAGCTGAACCGTCGATCAGGCCCGCTCACGGGACAATCCGCCCGGTCCACCCGGTTCCAACGCCGCCCCCAGCACCTCGGCCGTAGCCTGCACCAGCGGAATCATGCGGTCGTAGGCCATCCGCTTGGGGCCGATCACCCCCAGCACGCCCAGCACCCGGCCACCGGCCGAGTACGGGGCGGTCACCAGCGAGACGCTCTCCAGCGGCATCACGCCGGTCTCCTCGCCGATGAAGATGCGCACGCCCGGGGCCTGGATGGTGCGCTCCAGCAGCTGCAGGATCTCGCGCTTGCTGGCGAACACGTCGAACAGCTCGCGCAGGCGCTCCAGGTCCGACAGGTCCTGCACCCCCATCAGCCGGGTCTGTCCGGCCAGCACCATGTCATCGGCCGGCGGCACCAGCGCCTGCTCGGCCAGCTCGATGCTGTGCGCCAGCAGCTGCTCCATCTCCGACTGCGCGTCGCGCAGCTCCAGCAGCAGCCGCGCGCGGATCTCCGACAGCGGCCGGCCCGCGCACTGCGCATTGAGGTAATTGGCCACCTGCTCCAGCTCGCCCGGCTCCCAGCTGCGGCGCGGCTCGATCACCCGGTTCTGCACCTCGTTGTCGGCGAACACCAGGATCGCCAGCACCCGGCGCGCGTCCAGCGCCACGAAATCGATGTGGCGGAACGCGAACTGCTCCCGGCGCGGCGCACTCACCACGCCCACGAAATGGCTCATCGCCGACAACAGCTCCGAGGCGCTGCCCAGCAGTGCCTGGGTGCCGGTACCGGTGGCCAGTTCGCTGCGCAGGCGGGTCAGTTCGCCCTCGCCTGGCGGTTGCATCTTGACCAGGCTGTCCACGAACACCCGGTAGCCGTTCGCGGTCGGCACCCGGCCTGCCGAGGTGTGCGGCGAACTGAGCAGGCCCAGGTCTTCCAGATCGGCCAGGATGTTGCGGATGGTGGCCGGGCTGACATCCAGCCCCGCATGCCGCGCCAGGGTCTGCGACCCCACCGGCTCGCCATCCTGGATATGGCGCGCGATCAGCGTCCGCAGCAGATGGCGGGCACGGGGCGCAAGATGGGGAGAGGAAGGGTGCATGGAATCAGCCTGTGAGACGCCCCCTTAGATAATGGCTGGACCCGGCGTTGGCAAGTCATTGGAGCCGCCCCTCGCCCATGCTAGCTTTGCGCGGCTCACGAACCTCAGACCATGCTTAGACATCTATCGATCAAGGATTTTGCAGTCGTCCGCGCTACCGAACTCGAATTCGGGCCGGGCATGACCGTGGTCAGCGGCGAAACCGGCGCGGGCAAGTCGCTGATGGTGGACGCGCTGGGCTTCCTGTCCGGGCTGCGCGCCGACAGCGGCGTGGTCCGCCACGGCGCCGCCCGCGCCGAGCTGTCGGCCGAATTCGCCCCGCCGGCCGATGCGCCGGCGCGGCAGTGGCTGCGCGACAACGAGCTCGACGACGAGGACCAGTGCCAGCTGCGCCGGATCATCCGTGCCGACGGCGGCTCGCGGGCCTGGATCAACGGCCGGCCGGTCACCCTGTCACAGCTCACCGAACTGGCCGCCACCCTGGTGGAGATCCACGGCCAGCACGAACAGCAGGCCCTGCTGTCGCGGCCCTCGCAGCTGGCCCTGCTGGATGCCTACGCCCGCAACGAGGCCGAACGCAGCCAGGTCCGCCAGGCGGCGGCCCGCTGGCAGGCACTGGTGGACGAGGCCGAGGCCCTGTCCAAACAGGGAGACGTGAGCGACCGCATCGGATTCCTTGAACACCAGCTGGGCGAACTGCAGCGCGAAGACCTGGACCCCGCCTCGATCGTGGCGCTGGGCAGCAGCCATCGCCGGCAGGCGCACGCCAGCGCGCTGATAAGCGCCTGCGATGTGGCCGCCGGCCGCCTCAACGGCGACGACGACGTGTCCGTCCTGCAGTTGCTGCAGCAGACCCGGCATGATCTCGCCCGGGTGGCCGAACACGACACCCGCCTGGGCGAGGTGGACGCGCTGCTGGACAGCGCGTCCATCCAGCTGCATGAAGCCCTGTCGCTGCTGGACCGGGTCCATGACGACCTCGACGCCGATCCGGAGCAGTTCGAGGACATCGAACGCCGGCTGGGCCGCCTGCACGATCTGGCGCGCAAGCATCGGGTGCCGATGGAAGCCCTGGGCGAACACCGTGACGCACTGGACGCCGAGGTCGAACAGCTGCGGGGCGCGGACGAGCGCCTGCAAGCCCTGGCAGGCGAGATCCAGCGCGCGAGCGGGCAATGGCAGGCCGTGGCGGCCGCGCTCAGCGCCAGCCGCCAGCAGGCCGCAGCCGCCCTGTCGCAGACCACCACCGACCTGATCGGCGAGCTGGGCATGGGCGGGGGCCAGTTCCTGATCGACATCGAGCCCCAGGCCGTGGCCAAGCCGGATCCCAACGGCGCCGAGCGCGTCGAGTTCCTGGTCGCGGCCAATGCCGGCCAGCCTCCCCGCGCCCTGCGCAAGGTCGCCTCCGGCGGCGAACTGTCCCGGATCTCGCTGGCGATCGAGGTGGCTGCCCTGGGCCTGGACGCGGTGCCGACGATGGTCTTCGACGAAGTGGATTCGGGCATCGGCGGCGCCGTGGCCGACATCGTGGGGCAGAAGCTGCGCGCCTTGGGCGAAAAGCGCCAGGTGCTGTGCGTGACCCATCTGCCGCAGGTGGCCTCCAAAGGCCATGCCCATTACCGGGTCAGCAAGGCACCGGTGGACGGCATGACCCAGAGCGCGGTCGAGAAGCTGGATACCCGGGCGCGCGAGGAAGAGCTGGCGCGCATGCTGGGCGGGGTGGAAGTCACCAAGGAAGCCCGCGCCGCGGCGCGGAAACTGTTGCAGGCCTGACCGGCCCTGACAACCGGCAGGCGACGACCCCCGGTCGTCGCTGCGTTGCACCCCGACCGACGGCATGACCACCGTAACGGCCGCCGACGGTCGGGCGGCCGGCAAGCGGCGTTGGGAACGCCTGCGCCGTGCCTTGCGGGAGCTACTTGCGGGAGCTACCCGCGTAACAGCCGTCTGGCGGTTACTTGCGCTTCTTGCGCACGTAGAGCACCAGCGAGTGCTCTTCCAGCTCGTAACCGTGGTCGGCCGCGATCTTGCGCTGCAGCTCCTCGATCTCGTGGCTTTCGAACTCGATGATCTTGCCGCTGTCCACGTCGACCATATGGTCGTGGTGGCCGCCGCGATCAAGTTCATAGACGGCCTGGCCGCCCTCGAAATTGTGCTTCAGGACCAGGCCGGCGGCCTCGAACTGGGTCAGCACCCGGTACACCGTCGCCAGGCCGATCTCGTCGCCGTGCTCGAGCAGCTGGCGGTAGATGTCCTCGGCGGTCATGTGGTGCTGGGCGTTGCGCTGCTCAAGCAGGGCAAGGATCCGCATCCGCGGATGGGTCACCTTCAGGCCGACTTTGCGCAGGTCGTGGGTTTCCATAATTCTCCGTTCATTGGCGATTTAGCGCCAGCTGCCTCGGATTGGGTCGCGGCGACACGTCGGGAGTGTATCATCGACTCGATTTCCCCAAACGCCATTCCCGATGCGCAATCTCCTGCTGGTCGCCGCCGTTGCCCTGTCCACCACGGGCTGCGGCATCATCTATAAGCAACCCATCTATCAGGGCAACCTGATCCGGGAGCAGGCCGTCGGTCAGCTGCAGGTGGGTCAGAGCAAGCAGCAGGTCAATGCCCTGCTCGGCACTCCCTCCATTCCCGACCCGTTCCACGCCCAGCGCTGGGACTACACCGCCAGCCAGCGCATCAACCGGCTGGGCAACACTGAAGTGAAGAACTTCACGGTGTTCTTCGAGAACGACCTGGTGACCCGCTGGGAGGGCGACTACTTCCCGAACCAGGACGCCGAACTCGCCCGCACCAGCATCCGCCAGTTCGGCCGCAACCTGGCCAAGGACAAGAAGAAGCAGCGCGGCCGCTGAGGCCCCGCGGCACGGCAATCAGCGGCCGGCGCCCGCGCGCCGGCGGCGGTTGTCCTTGGGGTCGGCCAGCAGGGGGCGCAGCAGCTCGACCCGGTCGCCGTCGTGCAGCACCTGCGTGACGGTCGCCAGCAGGCCATGCACGGCCACCGCCGGGCACTGCGCACTGCCCTCGATCGCCGCCCCCTGGATCGCATCGCCGACGGTGGCCCCTTCGCACAGGGACAGCGCGCGGACCTCGGCACGGTCCGGCCAGGCCAGCACCACCTCCACCCGGATCATCGTTCAGTCCTGCTCGTCGGCGACACGAACGAAATCATTGACCATGCGGTCTGCCAGGCCCTGGAAGCCCAGCGCGAGCGCCGGCCCGAGCAGGCGGGAGTTCGGTTCGAACTCCAGCGTGAGGGTCACCTTGCAGGCATCCTCGGCAAGTGCATGGAATTCCCAGCGCCCATGCAGGCGCTTGAACGGACCATCGCGCAGCTGCATGTCGATGCTGCACGGTCGCTGCAACGCGTTCTCGGTCATGAACCAGGTCGAGAACGAACCCAGACCCAGGTCCAGGCGCGCCACCAGGCGATCGGGAGCGGATTCCAGGATCTGCGAGGCCGAGCACCAGCGGAAGCGGCGCGGATAGGCGTCAATATCATTGACCAGGTCGAACATACGGGCAGCCGAATGTTCGACCAGGGCACTACGGCGGATAGTTGGCATGCGGCGGTACTGGTGTGCTGATGAATCGACCGGGGAGGCCCGAATCGGAGACAATACGGACATGAGCAAGAACAGCGGCAAGGATAAAGCAAAGAACGCGACGGCCAACAAAACCATCGCGCTCAACAAGCGTGCCCGCCACGAGTACCACATCGAGGACCGTTTCGAAGCCGGCCTGGCCCTGCAGGGCTGGGAGGTCAAGTCGATCCGTGCCGGGCGCGGCAACATCATCGATGCCTACGCCTACGTGCGTGACGGCGAAATCTACCTGATCGGTGCGCAGATCACCCCGTTGATCCAGGCCTCCACCCACGTGGTGGCCAACGACCGGCGCGAGCGCAAGCTGCTTCTGCACCGCAGCGAGATCGACAAGCTGATCGGCAAGGTCCAGCGCGACGGCTACACCATCGTGCCCACCGCGATGTACTGGAGCAAGAACAAGATCAAGCTGGAAATCGCCCTGGCCAAGGGCAAGCAGACCCACGACAAGCGCGATGCCGAAAAGGACCGCGACTGGGCCCGCGAAAAGTCGCGCACCATGCGCCGCCACAACCGCGACGCCTGACCCCGCCGGCGCCGCCCTGTTCGGCGTGGGCCGGGGCCTGACCGGCTGCTGTCCGGGACCGGCCCTGGTCGGGCTGGGCATCGGCGCGCTGGAGGCGCTGTGGTTCGTCCCCGTGATGCTGGCCGGCGTGGCCGTGCAGCGCTGGCAATCGCGCCGTTGAGGCGGCGTTGCAGGAGACCGTGCAGGCCGATCCCCTGCGCGGGCCTTACAAGTGTCAGAATCCATCCTCAATACAGCACAGGAACGGCGCGTGACCCTCGAACAAACCCAGGCTTCGGCGCACCCGGCAGACGCAGTCGCCGACCTCACGGCCGATGTGGCCGCCCTGGAGTTCGTGTTTTCCGAACTCACCCGCACGATGGACCCCGCCGCCCTGCTGAAGGTGCTGACCTACCTGCTGCGCAACGTGCGACGCGATCTGGGCGACGCCGCCCCCAGCCGCGAACAGGCCGTCCTGATCGCGCGACTGCAGACGCTGATGCAGCAGACCGAGCCGGAAGTCCGCAAGCAGGCATCGGCGCTGCGCAACGAGCACAACCGCGTGCGCAAGGAAAAGGCCCGTCACCAGGCGGACAGCCGCCGCCTGCGCGAGCACGGCCCGCGCGGCTGAGCCGGTCGGGGCCGGCCGTGTTCGGCAGGCCCACCCAGGCGCGGGGTCCTACCCGCGCTGCGAATCCAGCACTTCCTGGCGCAACGCCACGTCCTGCGCCTTGGCATGGCTCTCGATCAACAGCTGGTAGGCCGGGAAGATCTGCGTGTAGATCTGCGCCCACTGCGCCGCATCCTCGCGGTGCCAGGTCTTCTGCAGTTCCGAGGCGACCGCGGCAGTGTCCATCGGCACCACGCCGGCCTGCACCACCCGTGCCAGGGTGATTTCCTGCGCCATCTTGGAATAGGTGCCGGAGGCGTCGATCACGGCGAATACCTGGTACCCGTCGGCAACCGCGGCGATAGACGGGAACGCCATGCAGACACTGGTGATGGTGCCGGCGATGATCAGCTGGCGGCGACCGGTCGCCTTCACCGCAGCAACGAAGTCGGGATTGTCCCAGGCGTTGATTTCGCCGCGGCGCGCCACGTACTGCGCATGCGGCGCGGCGGCGTGGATCTCCGGAATCAACGGCCCGTTCGGCCCCTGCGGCACCGATGCGGTGGTGATCACGGGCATCTTCGTCAGCGTCGCCATCTGCGCCAGCGCGGTGGCATGGGCGCGCAACGTTGGCATCGGCATATCGTGCACGGTCTGGAACAGGCCGCTCTGGTGGTCGATCAACAGCATGGCCGCATTGGCCGGGTCGATCACGGGGGCGGCATTGTTGAAGTTGACGGGGGTGCTCATCGGGCGGTCCTCGGGTGTCTGGGGCTGGCCGGCAGGCTGCCGAACCATGCGATCCAGACTATTCACGGAACGATGGACCCGGTAGCCCGCAGGTTCTATCCTCAGCGTCCCATCAGACGAACGATGCTCGACATGAGCACCCTCGACCTCAACGACCTCTCCTACTACGCGCATGTGGTCGAGCATGGCGGCTTCGCCCCGGCCGGGCGGGCGCTGGGCATTCCCAAGTCCAAACTCAGCCGTCGCATCGCCCTGCTTGAGGAACGGCTCGGTGTCCGCCTGATCCACCGCTCCACCCGCCGCTTCTCTGTCACCGAGATGGGCCAGCAGTACTATGCGCACTGCAAGGCGATGCTGGTCGAAGCCGAAGCGGCGGAAGAGGCGATCGCCCTGTCGCGCGCCGAGCCGCGTGGCACGGTACGCATCGCGGTGCCGGTCGCCATCCTGCATGCGCGCATGGGGGTGATGCTGGCCGACTTCCTGGCCGAACACCCGAAAGTCTCGCTGCACCTGGACGCCACCAACCGGCGCGTGGATGTGATCGGCGAAGGCCTGGACATCGCCATCCGGGTCCGGCCGCCGCCGCTGGCCGACAGCGACCTGATCGTGCGCGTACTGGCCACCCGCAACTGGTGCGTGGCGGCCAGCCCGTCGCTGTTCGCCCACACGCCGGTGCCCACCGTACCGGCCGACCTTGCGCACTTCCCCAGCGTTGACCTCAGCGCCGCGCACCAGGTCCATGCCTGGCAGTTGACCGCCGCCGACGGCGCCGTGGCGCTGGTCCACCACGTACCGCGCATGGTCAGCGACGACATGGTCGCGCTGCGCGCAGCCGCCGTCGCCGGCGTGGGCATCCTGATGCTGCCCACGATGATGATCTGCGACGAACTGGCCGATGGCCGCCTGGTCCGCCTGCTGCCCGACTGGCAGCCGCACCACGGCATCGTGCACGCGGTATTCCCCTCACGCCGGGGCCTGCTGCCGGCAGTGCGTGCACTGATCGACTACCTCGCCATGCGCTTCGAGCAGTTGCAGGAAGACTGAGCGCGCGCGTGCGCGGCGGTCCCCCGCGCGGTGCGCCCATCGGGACGCCCCTGCCCGCGCTGCGGCTGTTGACTCAGCCCGCGAAGGGACCTGCGCGTCCGTCCCAGCCCATCACCCCTTGCACCGGCACCGGGATGGAGGTGATGCGCCACTGCTCCGGCGACAGCCAGGCGATTTCCGAGAAGGTGTCCGCCAGCCGGCCCGTCTCCTGCCACCACGCCATCAGCCGTGCCGGCGCATCCACCACCTGCGGCTGGTACTGGAACGGAATCCCGTCTGCGTTCAGCTTTCGCAGCGCATCCAACAAGGCCGGGTTGTCGCAGCGCGGCCCGTGGTCATCGAACGGTATCGTCTGCCGCGCCAGCCCCTCGGACAGCACAATGCCGCCCGGCTCCAGGTGGGACACACTCAACGGGGCAGGCACACGCGGCGCGCTGATACGTGCGTCGAAGGGGGGCCGGCGTCCTGGCAGCAGCATGGGAGGTCCAGTGGAGAAGAGCTGGGGGCATGGTAGAAGGAAACGGCCCAACGTGACTGTTCAGCCAAATAGGCGTAGGATTCGCGGTGTCAGGTGAACCTGCGGCGCTGTCTTCGGACAAGGTCGAAGGTTTGAAAGCCTTACTGTTCTTGAAGAAACCGGGGGTGCATTGGTTTCGACGGGGGTTGTGAAGTTACTTGGTGCATGCCGAGGGGGCCGCTTTCCTCGTTAATCCAGCAGCAAACTTCTAGTTGCCAACGACGACAACTACGGTTCGAACGACTTCGCAATCGCTGCCTAAAAACAGCTTTAGCGTTTAGTTCTACAGCCGCCTAAGGCGAACCCCCGAACCTACTTGTGCCCGTGCTCGTAGGTGTAGGGTCATTATCACGGAACCGGTTGTGATGGCTGCCTGTCAGTCACGACTTAACTAAAGCAGGCTGGTCCTGGGGTGCGCTTTGCACACCGTGCTGCCACAGGATGAGATCCAACGGTGAGCTAAGCATGTAGTACCGGGGATGGAGTGCCTTCGGACGGCGGTTCAATTCCGCCCACCTCCACCAACTGCTTGCAAAATCTATCACTAAGTGGCTGATTTTGCAAGGGTTTTGGCATCGGAGTGATACACGAACTGAGCCTGTCTGCAGGTATCAAAGTAGGTATCACTCCGTGCCAAAGCCATTTTTCCTGCGCCGACCGAGCGGGCTATACGTCCGTTTTTTTGTGCCTACGGATCTACAGCCTCTTATTGGCTCCCGCTACCTGGTGCGACGCCTGCCCCCTGCTTCAATCGATCTGATGCGGCTTACAGCGGCAAGCGCCGCTGTGGCACTCTCTCAAGCATTCGACCGCATGAGACGCAGCCCAATGACCGAGAAGGATCGGGACGCCCTGCTGAGAGCGTTGGCCGGAACCATTGACCGCTGGACCGGGAACATTGAGCTGCCTAACGGCGCGAGATTGACCGACCTACAGGTGAATGGACGCGAGGACGCCAAAGCTCTGCTGGACACCATCAAGGGACTCGCGAGCTCAGGCTTTGCCCAAAGTTCACCGCTGCCCGGAGCCGGGGACACCCTGACAAAGCGTGTTGGTCTCTACCTGGAAGACCTTAGGAACGCTAAGACATCGCCAGGCAATCTGCTCGACAGTGAAAACACGCTCACCATCTTCCGCGAAATAGCAGGGCTCGACCTGCTCATGTCGCAAGTGGGGGAGACCCAAGTGCGCGCCTTCCTAAATGGGCTTCATGACTGGCCGAGCAATGCGCGCAAGAAGGCAGAATACAAAGAACTGAGCGCCGCGCAAATCATCGCCAAGGTCAAGCAACAACGCGCCAAAGGGCTCGTTATCGCGGGCCTGTCTGATCGGACTCTAGGCAAACATCGTGACCGACTGGCCAGCTTCCTCAATGCACAAGTAGCCGGTGGGCTGCTCACACGTTCGCCGCTCGATGGAATCAAGCGCCAGAGCTCGGCCACCGCAATCGCCACGCTCCCCCGTCGCCCCTTCAGCATTGAGGAAATCAACCAACTCTTCGATATGGAGAAGTTCCTTCCCTGGTCAGAGGAGCGGCCTGATCGATACTGGGGAGTCCTGCTAGCAGCGGGCACTGGGGCGCGGGTCAACGAGCTTGGGCAACTCTATGCCGACGATGTGGCCGAGGTGAATGGCATTTGGGGAATCCACATTCGTGCGGGGCGGCGGGATCAAAAGCTGAAAAACGCAAACTCCTTGCGCTTCATCCCACTCCACCCACGCTTGTTGGAGGCGGGCTTCTTAACTTACGTCGAAGATGTAGCGCAGTCGGGCCATGAGCGCCTGTTTCCCCACCTGCCTTGGCATAAGAAGGCAGGCTACGGGGACGCCCTCGGAGATCAGTTCCGCGCCTATCTTGTTGGCTTGGGCATGATGCAGCCCGGCATGGGCTTCCACTCGTTCCGACATACTGCGAGCACCCGGCTTCTCTATGCGGGGGTGCTTAGCTCTATTGCCGCTGCCATTACGGGGCACAAGGCGCATATGCCCGGCGAGCTCGGAACCTATGTAGATGTGCCCACGCTCCAATCGCGCGCAGACGCGGTAGCGCTTCTCCCCGTTCCCGAAGGTCTGCCGGCCTATCAGCCTGGAGAGGCAGCGCAGTCTCTCAAGCAAGCGCAACTCAGAGCGAAGCGGAGGGTGGTGAATGCAGCTGCACGTGAACGAAAAGCGGTCGCTCTTGCCAAAAGCGCGCACTCCACGACGCCAGCAAGTCGGATGAGGAAGCCATCGAAGGCGTCGTAGCGCCCGGGGGATCGCGGCGACAATGATTAGGCAACGCCATCAACCACTCCAGGTGCCCAAGATTCGGGGCTGGACTCTTGCTATCGCCTCGCTGTCTGCTTTGCCACCCGTCCCGGCGCGTCTTGCCAAGTCTGGCCCTGCCGAAAGGCACGCGGCGCCCCGCCAAAAATGTGACAGACATCAAACTATTGAATAGATGGGTTGCCTGAGGCAGGATCTCATGACTGAAGGGCGCATCAGCCAGGGAATTTCAGGGGGAAAGTAAAAGCTCGCAGTAGGCGTCAAGAAGCCCGGCAGATGTATCTGTCGGGATGATAATTGTGGCACGGGATGAAAACGACCAATAAATATGCCGACATCTACGCCCGCGCGAGCAATGAACATCTCACGTCAGCCGCTGCTGACCAATACGGCGCACAGATAATGCGCCGCCCAACTTCGCATGAGCAGAATACGTATCCAGGAGAACAAGCGTGTCTAGCCCGTTCCAAGATGTCGCACCCCGCATTACTGGAAATCCGAAGGTCAGAGAACCGCAACAAGGAGCCTATGAGGCGCTAGCACAGCATGTAGCTGACGGTGCGGACATAAGAGAAGTTAGCGTAGTACTGCCCGTGGGATGCGGAAAGTCAGGAACTATAACGCTCACTCCATTTGCGTATAAATCGAAACGAGCATTGATCATCGCTCCCGGCGTTGCGATTGCAACGCAGCTGGCAGCTGATTTCGACTTTAGTAGCGAGAAGCTATTCTATGCACGCTGCGATGTGATGGACGGCCCCAATTATCCAGAGCCAGTGGAAATAAGAGGCACCGATGCAAATCGAAGTGACCTTGACGCCGCACACGTTGCCATTACAAACATCCAGCAGATTTCCGGCGATGGCAACAAGTGGTTGCGAACGCTTCCTGCCGACTTCTTTGACCTGATCATTTTCGACGAGGGCCATCATAGCGTTGCAGCAACCTATGAGGCCCTGAAAGCAAAATTCCCTGCAGCCTCGGTCGTGAACTTCAGCGCCACGCCGCTTAGAGCTGATGGCCAGATGATGAGCGGTCCCGTCGTTTACTCATACCCAATCTTCAAGGCGATCAGAGCGGGCTATGTTAAACAGCTCAAAGCAATCCAACTCAATCCGAAGACCTTACGCTATGTCAGGCGACCAGGCGATTCGGAGGTTGAAGTCTCCCTAGATGAGGTCCGACGCCTAGGTGAGGAGGACGCGGATTTCCGCAGAAGCATCGTAACGTCCGAAGAAACACTGAATACCATTGTTGATGCGTCCCTCCGGGAGCTCGACCGGCTCCGTAACTTGACAGGGGAGCCACGCCTAAAGGTAATCGCCTCGGCATTGAATTATGAGCATTGCATTCAGATTGTGGAGGCTTATCGCGCACGGGGAAGGAAGGCCGATTTTGTGCATTCCCGTGAGAGTAAAAAGAATGACCAAGTCATGCAAAGGCTGGCGAATCATCAACTGGACGTGATCGTACAGGTGAGAAAACTTGGCGAAGGTTTTGACCATCCGTTCCTGTCGGTAGCGGCGGTCCTTAGCGTGTTCTCCAACCTGTCTCCATTCGTCCAATTCGTTGGGCGAATCATGCGCGTAATCAAGCAAGATGCGCCGGGGGACGTTGTAAACCAGGGCAGTGTGATCTTTCATGCGGGCGGCAACATTGCCGCCAGGTGGGGAGACTTCCAGCAGTTCAGCGAAGATGACCAATCCTTCTTTGACCAGCTTCTTCCTCTTGAAGGCTTGGATCCAGCAGATCCCACGGAGTTCCGTGAGTATGCGCCTCGCGACACTACCAATGGGAAGCCCGAGGTCAAAGAGCAGTCCGAGGTGGAAATGCAGGAAATCCACCTCCTAAAGCAGGAAGAGGAAGACGCCATTCGCCTGTTGAAGCAGAGCGGAATTATCCCTGCAGACTTTGACCCTACTACCCAAGCCCTCAAGCCCATCGCTGTCCCTAAGGCAGCAAAACGACAGGCCGCCAGAGACGCTCTTAACGAGCTTATTCAACTCCACGCAGGACGAATTCTCAATGAGCGAGGAATTAAGCATGGCGGGCGAGAGTTGGATCACAGACGGCTTGGTCGCGACAACTACGTAGTGGTAGTCACCACTCTCAACGAGGCGGCGAACACCTTGGTCGGCCGGAAGCCAGGGGAACGAAGTGAGATGTCACAGGTGGAACTGGACACCATTCGGGGGCAGTTCGATGCCCTTACAGCAAGCGTTTGCAGGAAGCTGTTCGATGGCGACTAAGTCCTTGATCGTCTCGACAATGGTAGACAGGGCGAAGAAGGCCCACAACTGCCAAGCTAACAGTAAACATAGGATCGAACGCGGAGACATTCGACTAGGGGTGCGAAAAGACCGGGGCTGGGATCGATACTGTGTTGCTTGTGCGCAGAGCATGATCGAGCGCGGTTTATTGCGACTGGGAGAACTGAGCAAGTTGGAGCCTGAGGAAAGCGAAGACTAAGAGGCAACATAGGCCCATCATTCCGCGCATGGAGGATGGGCCACTCTGCTTTCCTGCCTAGCTGCATTCGCTGGAATGGGGCTGCTTAGATGGTGCGCGTTTCAGTAAGCCAAGCTTTCATCCTAGCGAACCATTCATCCCTCTCAGTCTCATTGACAGCTGTGCTCTTGAGCCAACGGTCGGAGTGGCGCACGAAAGGAACCAGCCAGAGCGGGTGAACAACGTCCCGCACCTGGACTTCCAGACGATGGGTGATGACTCCTTTGTAGCTGTATTCCCCAGTGCGGATGGCGAGCACTTCAGCCCGCCGCAGGTAGCGCTCGCCCTTCACGGGCTCCCGGATCCAGATAGTGTCCCTGCCCAGGTCCAAGGCGATATGGTCATGGCAAACAGTGGGCTCAAACTCTTCAGGCCTATGCTTCTTCAGTTTGGGCGCGCGGCGACGGAACAGCCACGGCAAGCCCCACAGCAGCGCAAGGGGCCAGAAGACCAGCTGCCCGAACAGCATCAACCCGAACACGGCACCCTCAGCCGTCGTGCCCTTTTCGAACACCACACCGCACAGCCACCAAAGTGCAAGACCGGTGATGATCCAGCGGACTACCTTGAACAAGGTCCACATACGAGCTTCCTAGCGATGGTTGGGAAGGACCTGGGTCAGCGACGGTCTACGACAGTCCAAGTGCCATCGACCTTATCGATGACGAAAGTGCCGACAAGCTGCTGTTGCTCAGTGCGAGTGCCCAGCTGATACCGCGCAGTTCCGGTGACACTGCACGCATAGCCGGGGCTGTCCCCACGCACGCACTCTCCTACCTTCAAGTGCTCAAACGTCATCGTCGTTCCCGTCGCCTCCTTGAAATACACGGCCAAGGCTTTCTCAACATCGCCGCTCCCAGGACCACCCGAGCAAGCAACCAGCAGCGCAGTAGCGGAAAGCGTCCAAAGCTTCTTCATGTGTGTTCCTTCAGTCGATGAGTAGGCAGTGATTGCCCGGATTCGTTGCAGTGCCAGGTAGGACTTCGCTATCAATCAGTGACCCGGCCTTGTTGATGACGATCACGATCTGACTAGGCCGCGCAGAGGAGTCCTCCTCACGCTCCCCTAGATAGACCAGAGCGACGGCATCCTTGAAGTCATAGACCTTGCCGAAGCCAATGACGCTATGCGCTTCGGGAGGCAGCAGAACCGGCTTTCCATCGAGCTTGATAGCGCGTTTGTAGTCCCGGCCTTCGACGGAGTCGATGCGGCCGATGCTGGTTCGGATGGGGCCGGTGGGGATCGCGGAGCCATGACCCGTGGCCCAAATGAAAGCGGATACCTTCGGCCGCCATCCCCCATCCACCCTGAACTGGCCAGTCTGCAGTTGGCACGACAGGCTGGGCATAGCGTCAGCAGAAGCAGTGAACGCCAGAAGACCCACCAATGCCCAGCACCTCATATCCATAACCACCTCCTCGCCCAACGAATATTTGCGTTCAATGCAAATGACCGGCTAAGCTTAGGCGGGCACACTTCGGGTAGTCAATGCCCTTCTTGCTGCCCCGAATGCCCGCGCCGTTACCAACAACCACTGCTCTTGGCCAACGCCTCCGCGCCGCACGCGCAGCCAAGGGCTGGACTCAGGCCCAGCTAGGGGAACTATTGATGGGAGTGGATGACCCAAACACCACTGCGCCCCGCATCAGCAGGTATGAGAGGGGCCTTCATAAGCCTGATCTGGAGACCATTGAGAAGCTCGCGGAGCTTCTGGATCTCCCAGCCGCTTACTTCCTTGCTGCCTCTGACGTGGTTGCGGAGGCAATCTTGGTGCTGACACAGCTTGATGCCCGAAAACAGAAAGAAGCACTGGCGCTTCTAAAAAGCCTCGCCCCCGCTAGCAAGTGACGCGCACCGAACGGCCTAGCGACTTCCTACGCTATGCCTAGGTGCCAGCAAGGAAGACCCTAATGACAAGCCTCGCCTACGACCTCCTGATGGCATTGATTCCCGGCACGGCCGCTGGATACTACTCGGGCTTGCTGATGGCCAAGCTCTCAAAGTTCAATGCGCTGAAATACGAGGCACTTCGAGCTATTCGATCAATCAACTACATGGGCGATGCCAGTAACACACAGATCATCAGTTCAGATAAGAGTGAAGAACTTCACCTGATAGCATCCGAGCTCTTCCTTCTCAAGCACAAGGGCGCCGGAATTTCCTTGATGCAAGTTAGCAATGAGCTTCTAAATTCCATAGCAGCATGTAAGCACTCGGCGCATCCCGTCGATAGCTTCATAAAACAGATCAGTGACTGGCAAGCTCGAATTCGCGGCCTAAAGGTAGGACGACGCTTCTTCCTTCCTTGGGGTCAAATCTGATGTGCCTTTGACCGAACATTGAAACATTCGTCGGCGCCCGGAAATTTTCGGTCCGCTCCGTTTTTCTGCTGTAGAACTCCAAGTGCTCCTTTACGGACAAGGCCACCTCCGCCCCCGATTCAGGACACATCTTCCTGCTGACTCAGGACACTATGGGCCCGCTGTTTTGCCTCGGTCTTTGCTTCTAACCGCCGACCGACCGAGGCAAAGTCTCCCCCAACCCGCAATAAGCGAGCCTGGGGACCTTTGCCGGGCCGGCCTACTCTTGCCTAGGCAGAGGACCATCGTCGGCGCTGTGATCACTGTCAATACACAGCTGCGGCAGGTTCACGCCTGACATGGCGCCGGGGCTGGGGTCCTGCCACCAGCATTCACTGGCGTCTCTCCCATGGGCTTTGCCCCGTGATCAGGCTGTCGCCTGACGCTCTCCAATCTTGCCCTTCGCATACATGGCCGACCCGAGACGGGGCACACAATCCAAGGCCAGCTAGGGAACCCATGCCTTGGAACCTCCGCGACGCAGAAGCCATGCTGCCGGATGTGGACGTATTCCTCCACGGTTTAAGGCCGCTATCCGTAGGAGATGGATAGCCCCGGATTGTCACCGGGCGCGAACTAATCGGACCTCCGTGCGATAGCCATTGGTTCCAGCTGGGTTGCGAGGGGTTGCGCTCTTCCCGATGTCGGCTATGTTGTTGCTTGGGGCCGATGCCTGGGTGTGTAGAGCTGCTTTCTACCTACTCGCAGCCGTTGCTGTTATCAACGAGCTGCCGCTAAAAAACAGCATGAGGCCAACGCCAATTCTGTCAATGCCCCCCGAAGAATATTCGGGGGCATTGTTTTTCTAGCTTCAAACGCGAGGTCCGCGACATCTTCTTTGGTCCTTTTTCTCCAACTCGCTATCGTTCAGTTGTTCCGTAAGCGTGCGCGTTGGGGTAGTTCCAGAACACTGCGATTTGTGCGGCTGTGCTGTATCAGCAGTGATTGGATAGCGCTTCAGCATTGATGCTGCGAGCCTATCCAAAGCTTCTACACTCGTAGCTGCCTGCGCCGCATACTTCACCTGTGCTTCCGGGCCTGTAGCTAGACGCGCAGCATCGTGCCGCGTCCTGCGCCGCTCAATGCGCTCTTCGCCACTCCGACGCCGCTGCGCCCAATCGCGCCTGCTACCGCTCCAGAGCGACGGCTTGGGATTTTTCCTCTCCCATGTCACCAATTTCATTTGGGCTTCCGTGAGTGAAATGTTTGCCTTAACTTCGGCTTGTAGCCTGCGCTCCCATCGAGTGGCGTCACGAGCCACCTGCTTCAATGAACTGTGAAGCTCGCGCATATCGTTTCGATATGACGCCCTGTGGGGGTAGGCGCCCGCCCTGCTCGACATGTCAAAGAGCTTGGCGACCGTCGAAAGACTTTGCCGAACGGCAGCATCTATATCCTCCAGCCAAACCCGTCTCGCTTCCATCTCCAGCTGCTCTATTTCAGCGTCGTAACGAGCCATGGCCTCGTCTGCTTGCTTGTTCGCAATCTTGCTACGAAGACGCCTAGCCGCCTTCATCAATACTGGCTTGAGACTTGGCGGAAAGCGCGATGCGGCAGACCCCACTCGTGCAGCTCGCTGCTCTACTGATGCTGGCCTTTTTCGTGCTCGTGGCGGCGCCAGCGCGACCTGCCCGAGGTGCGGTTGCCGCTCTTCTTTGCCAACAGCTGCAAGCCGCTCACGTTGAGCTGCTTCTTGCGTATGGGAGCGTGGCGTCGCCATCACCCTTCCCTCTTGCTCCAAGCGTTCCAGGTAGTCACGCAGTTCAATGCGATTGGCGTTTTGGATCTGGTTATTTACCGTGGCCCGCTCGCTATCTTCACCCCTCCTACGCATCGCGGTTGCTGCCTTACCCTCGTGCTGGGTGGCTTCGCGAGCCAGCATGGCTGCGAACCCGATATAGCCATCAGCTTCGGCGGCATGTGCTTGCTTAGCTAGGCTGCGATGATCAACACGTTCAGCGACCTGTGCTCGTTCCAGATGCGAATTGATACGGTCAGCCACCGCCTCACGAAGAATGCGGATAGCCTCCGGTCCTGCGCCACCACGCGCATCAAATTCAGCACATGCACGTTCACCCAGGCCATCAGGACCGATCTGACGAGGCGTCATAAGGAGATGCACATGGTGATTGCGCTCATCCCCTTTCTTATCGGGCTCATGGACTGCAACAAGCACCGCAACCTGATAGCGGTCAACCAACATCTGACCCAAGTCGCACGCGAGCGCACGACGCTGCGCTTCGTTCAGTTCTGCAGGCAGAGCAACTTCAAGCTCTCGCGCCGTCCTGGCGTTTAGCCGGGTCTCGGCCATTTCCGAGCGATTGAAACAGGCGACCGGATCTCGCGCCCATTCGGGGGCATTTTGCGGGGCCAACATATCAACCGAGGCAACGCCACTGCGCCTTGTGTAGTCGTGTTTGATACCGGTCAATTCGTCATTAATCACAATGCCCGCACGATACGCCGCAGCGGCAGTAGAGGAATGACCCTTGCCGCGCGAAAAGGCTTTGACGGTGGCGTGATAAATGGCCATTTCGATTTTTGTCCTTGCTCCTGCTCTTGTTTTTGGCGACGCCCCCGAGGGGGCTAGCATCGGGGGCGGCCTGCGAAGCGGGCCGGGGTCTGGGGCGGAGCCCCGGCGCACGGTTTCCCGCAGGGAAACCATAAGTGCGCTCTTGCTTTGATCCTTGCCGCCACTATTCGTGACGGCTTCGGGCAAGAGACCGGGGCTCGCTTCGCTCGCGTTTCCCGCTGGGGCTGGCTCGCTCTCGCTCGCCCGTGCCCCTCTATTTCAGGATGGCAGGTAATTGCAATATGACAAGTCGATGACTTGCCAATAGCCGATTTTCTGTTTGCATGAGGTGCAGGACATCAGGAGAGCTCAACAATGGCAACACGCTCTATACAAGAACAAATAACCGCCGCCACTGAGCGTCTCGCAAAATTGAAAGCACGGGAGATGCTGGCCGAGCAAAGATCAAAAGCAAAGACAAGAGCGAGCGAACGCAAAGCAGACGCGCACCGCAAGATTCTCCTGGGCGGCGCGGTCATCGCTGCGGGGGCTGATGCATTGGATGAGGCCGAGCTTGTTGGCCTACTACTTGCGTATCGAGATCGCATTGAAAAACCGGAAAACGCTCAACAAAGAGATGGAATGCGCACACGCGGGCGCATTTATCTAGCGGAGCGAGAAGCGTCCCGTGCAAGGAAGCGCTGACCATGAAGCCTTCACAACTAAATCATGCGGTTCTCTGTGAACTGAGACACCAACATCGGCAACGTGGCATCTCATTGATCGAGGTGATGCTGGCAGTAGGCGCTATGACACTACTTTCCGGTGCGGCTTTCGCTATCTATCAGTCATCGGCAAACAACGCAGATGTTCGCGCGGAACAAGCGAATATTCACACCATTGCTCGAAATGCAGACATGACGTATGGAGCGCTCGGCTCCTATGCGGGACTGACAACCGCTCAGGCTATTGCCGACCGCGTTCCACCCGTTTCAATGAACTCTGGCGTTGGCCTAATGAGCCGATGGGCGCAACCCGTTATTCTTGAGCCTGCCACCATTGATGGTCGCCCCAACGCAGGGTTGAAGATTGTTTACCACGCGGTTCCAACGCGTGCGTGCCTAAAGCTAGCTGCTGCAGCAAGTGAAGGCATGTATGACCTGGAAATAGGCGATACATCCGTCTTCCATCGAAGCAACAATGGTCGTCCGACTGTATTGGACATCCAAGCCGCGACTCAACAATGCAGGAATCCAGCGCAGCTCGCGTTCACATACTACGGCGGCGCTACTGGCCTGTCAGCGCAAGTTCTCACACCCGTTGCACTGCCAACGCCCCCTCCAACATCAGCTCCGCCACCACCGGCGCCGGTGGTGGCGCCACCGCCCGTAGCTGTTACTCCACCGGCTCCATCTCCTGGCTGCGCAGCGGCTCCCACGGCTCCAGCCACAGGAACGACACCTGCGGGTCAAACGTGTTCGTTTATTTGGAATTCGGTAGCGGCTCCTGCTTGCTGGGCTCCGCTGGCGTTATGCGTGCCAATCGCCGCTCAACCTCCAATTCCAACCGCACCACCGGCACCACCCGCCGTCACTCCTCCTATTGTCCCTCCCGTCATCACACCCGTCTGCTCAGCGCCTTTACCGTTGAGCGAAAGCGCGGCGCAAACGGGCGTTTGTCCTTCAGGCACTCTCACCATCAGTGGCGCCAATTCTTTTCCGCAGACCCGCACCCGCACTACGACGTATTCATGCCCCGACCCGTTCGCAAGCCCAACAGCACTGACGGGACCATGGTCAGCCTGGTTACCGGCAGCAGCAAGTATGTGTGCTCCCGAATGCACGTCTGCGCCGCCAACCAGCGTTGCAATCACGCGCGCCGCGCCAGCAGAGAGCCAGAACGTGGGTTGCCCGGCCGGGCAGGCAGGTCAGCACTGGCGACAACGCAACCGCGTTGAGAACGGCACGCGCACCACGTCCTGGTCCTGCCCGGCCGCGACCGGATCCCCGGTGTCGAGCACCTCGGAGAGCTGGAGCGGCACCTACACGGCATCCAGTGGTTGGGTTACCACCTCCAACACCTGCACGCCCCCGGCACCTCCGGCAAGAACCTATCCGACCTACACCGGGAAATCGTGGATTTCCTGGGGCGACGGTGGGCTTTACGGCTGGGGCGTGTTCTGCTCGGTGTCGCAGTTCCTCGCTGACGGATTTCACTGCACGCAGAGCGTTAATACCAACGATGACGCGACGTTTTCGGGTGGCCTCGCGAGGCCTCAAGAACAGGCATTGACGCCAGAGCGCCGGACCTGCGTCGCCGCACTTAAACAGAAGCTGACACCAATGCCTGGATTTGGCTCCCCAAGCACCGGGCCAGTTAGTTGGCCGACAGAGTGCGCCTGTGAGGTGGTCGGAGCTGGCTCGGCGTTCTACTGGCAGACCGTGGGCGCATCGGACTGGTCAGCCTTCGAGTTCCAATGCCAGTAAACGGCCATTGGTTCACTCCGCGGAGAGGGAGACCGGGCCAAGCCAAGCCAAAAAAGCAAAGCCCCCGCGCGAGCGAGGGCTTTGGGTGTCGGCGGGCAAAGCAATTTCTCTAATTTTTCTAAGCTGCCCATAGGGCAGTGAACTGCCGACGTTCCAGATCTAAGGCAGTTCAAGGCGTTGTCAAGCGTTCGACCTGCATCACTCCGTGGAGAGGGCTACCGGGCCAAGGCGCTCGGTCTTTCCGTTGACCAGGTGCAGCAACTGCCCGCCAGCAATCAGCCAACCATCTCCGTTAGCGCGGTCGGCCTTGCTGAACCCTACTGCTCCGTCGTTGCGCAGGGTCGGGGCCCCGGCATTGCCGTCCTTGTAGAAATGGCTCCACGCCCTGGCGGCCGGCGTCATCGTCAGCACCTTCTGCCAAGGATGGCTGTGGATGGTTTCGCCAGTGAAAGCAGAACCTTCCATCACCTCGCTGGTCCGTATGACACAGCCGTGTGGCACGCCATCTGTGTAGAGGCGCAGGGAAAAACGCTGGCCGTCGCTGGCAATCGCGCCACAGGCCTCGTTCCCGCTCTGGCGGGTGTAGTCGTGGAGCACTCGCCCAGTGCGTCGGAGGAAATCCGGTAAAGCCTCGCCGGGTTCGCTGACATGGTCGCCCAGATGCTGGCGCTCCCAACCCTGTTTGGTTCCGGCGGGCGGAATTGAACCGGCCTGCGCCAGTGCCTCACCACACGCTCCAAGCCAAATGGTCAACACCACCATCACCGATGCAATGCGCACAACTGCTCCTAAGCAGTTGTGCTTTGCACCTCGGCCCCATGCCGGGTATCATCAGAGGTATGAAAATTTGCACCTTTTGGAAGCTAAATATCGTTTGCTTTCAATAGGTTGCAAATGGGCGCAAATGGCTCCGCCCACCTCCACCATCAGATGGTCCCACAAGGGCCACAGAAAGCCGGAATCCCTCATCAAACAAGGGGTTCCGGCTTTTTTGTTGTCCGGGGTGGTACGTTGCACCCCATGAGATGCTTGGGGGTATATCCAAAGGGTGTCCGCCCTACCCCAAAACCCGATACCCCTATGCCGCTGAGCGACGCTGCCCTATGTACTGTGGGGTATTGGCCTTCCATCTGGTCCAGGATGAGAGCCGTCCCGTTGAGATGCGCTCCAGGTCCGGCAGTGCGTTGTGAAACGCTTGCCGACCCAAATCTTCCTATTGCGCTTCGGTGAGTGCCAGAGATTTGCCCCACTCATTCACACCGTCGGCAAAGTTCATCAGCAGCTTGCCGGAGCCATGCGTCTGCACGAACATCCTGCCTGGACCATGCGGCATCCGGCGCAGCGGCACCTCATGGACTTGAAGAGTAAGCGTGTCGAGTTGAAGGAGATCGCTCATCGCATCGCAACGACGCTCATTCATCGAGAACAGGCCGCCATGCGTACCCTATGGCGGCGGCCTGCCCGCGCGGAACGACGGGGGCTGCAGAGGCGCTCACGAAAGTTCTGGACCGTAGCACCCGGCCGACCCTGGCGACATCGATCTCCGCCGGATCCCCCACCTGTTGGAGTAAATGGTTGTGATCAGCGAGCTTGCGCGTATCCGGGCAGACGGCAGGGTCATCGATGCACGCATGACCCTGGACCGGATGATCGGCTTGGGCTGGGAACCCAGCAAGGTCATTGAGGTGTGCTGGCGCTGGGAAGGTGAGCTGCTGCGCCTTGCAAACCACCTCGGGCTTCTGGTCATGGTTGCTCCCGATCGCCAGCACCTGGCTGTCTTGTGGAACCACGATGCCGAAGGGCTCGACGCGACGCTGTATGTCGTCGCCGGCGACAAGCGGAAGTTCACCAGGGTGCCGGGCGAACTCATGATCAACGGCAACGCCGAGGCGGTCACCTATCTATGGTTCGAGCACCCGGCGCATGCGTCGCCGGGTACCTTCATCTGCATCTGCAGCCGCAGGCGCGACCACGCAAACTACCGGGTGGACATCGACGCCGTGACCGCCAGCGTCCTGTCGGTTCAGCCATGCAGGTGAACGACGCGGGGCCCCCGTTACGTGGTGCAGCACGTGGGATGCGGTGGCCTGCACCCACACGTTGATCTGATCCGCGCGGGCAGGTTCGTGCTGGACAACTGTATCAATCGCCGCGCTAGGCCTTGTCCTGCGGCGTATCGCAGCGGATGTCGATTACGGAGAATGCGGCTTTGTTCATTGCCAGCCTCAAGGCTGGGGGCTGGGCTGTGCCCTGCATGACCGCCATCACCGGCCAGTCGTTGCAGCATCTCCACAGCCCGTTGATGCCCCACCCATGATGCTGGTGCGGCCTGCCACCTGCCCGGAACCGCCATGACCGCCCTTCGCCTGCTCGCCCTCGCCACTCTGCTTGCCGCCGCCCCGCTGTCCGCGCAGCCCACTTCCGCGCCCACCGCCACGCCCATCCATTTCGCCAAGGGCGCCAGCAGCGCCACGTTGAAGGGACGGTTCACAGGGCGCGACGATGCGCGCTACGCGCTGGTCGCCAAGGCTGGGCAGACCATGACCGTATCGATCGCCGGCAGCAGCAATGCCAACTTCAATGTGTTCGCGCCCGGCAAACAGCCCGGCAGCGCCGAAGCCCTGGGCCAGGGCAGTGTCGGCATGCCCTGGCGCGGCGCCCTGCCCGCCAGCGGCAGCTACACGGTACAGGTCTACCAGATGCGTGCGTCGGGGCGTCGGGGTGAGACAGTGCCGTTCACGCTGACCGTCGGCGTGCGCTGACGCCGATGGACTTCCTCAAGCTCCTGCGGTCGCTTGAAGAATTCCTGTACGAGCTGTGCACCTGGTTTCTGTTCTTTCCGCGCACCCTGTATCGGGTGGTCGTGCATCCGCGCCGGATGGCGCAGTACGTCAACACCGAGCTGACGCAGAAGCTGGACCGGCAGTTCGACGATGCGATCAGCCCGCCGATGTTCCTGATGCTGTCAGTGCTGGTGGCGCACGGGGTGGAGCTGATGATGCACCAGCAGATCGTGGGGACCGGGGTACTGTCGCGCTCAGTGTTCGGCAATGAGGAAAGCCTGCTGCTGTACCGCTCGATCACCTTCGCGATCTGGCCCCTGGTAACCACCACGCATCTGCTGCGGCGCAAGCAGTTGCCGATGACCCGCGAGTCGCTGCGCCGTCCGTTCTTCATGCAGTGCTATCTGACCGCACCGTTCGCGGTGGCCCTGTCCACCAGCATGGTATTCGTGCGATTGCCTGGCGCGCTGTCGACCACGCTCGGCGTCACCGTCGGCGTGATCGCCGCGCTCTGGTATGTGGCGGTGCAGGCCGTGTGGCTGAAGGTGGCGCTGCAGCGCTCCTGGGTGAACACGATCCTGTCCACCGCGTGGGTGCTGGTGCTGGGCTCGCTGATCAACATCACGATCGGGATGGTCCTGCTCTCCAATTGAGCGCATCGGCGGTGGGCGGCGATACGGCGCAGAGGCCATGCGCGCTGTCCGGGTCGGTTCGCCCGCGATCCGCCATGTCCCGCATAGCCTTTCTCCCTGCTTCCATGCGACCCTTTGAGAACGTTTTCATGGAATGGAGGGATTCCACATGCTGTCTCGTTTCCGTCGGCCCGCGCTGCTGGCGCTGATGATGGTCGCCGCCCCGCTGGGCACTGCCTGGGCGCAGGCCCCGGCCGCGTTGAAGGTCATGTCGTTCAACGTCCGTACGCCTGCCGATACCGACCCGGGCAAGCGCTGGGAGGACCGTCGCGATGCGATGGTCACGCTGATCCGCGAGCAGAAGCCCGAGGTGATCGGTACGCAGGAACTGGTGCGGAAACAGGGCGAGTATCTGGTCGCACACCTGCCGGGCTACGCGCTGTTCGGCAAGGACCGCCGCGGCGGCAACGGCGACGAACACATGGGCGTGCTGTACGACACGGCGCGCCTGAAGGTGCTGGAATCCGGCGACTTCTGGCTGTCCGATACCCCGGATGTGCCGGGCAGCATCACCTGGGGCAACCTGTTCCCGCGCATGGTGACCTGGGCGCTGTTCCAGCGGCAGGCCGACGGCCAGCGCTTCTATCTGTTCAACACCCACCTGCCCTACCGCGATGAGGATGAGCCGCGCCGGGTGCTCGGCGCGAAGCTGATCGTTTCGCGGCTGGCGTCGCTGCCCAAGGACATCCCGGTGGTGGTCACCGGCGATTTCAACAGCGAGCCCGGCAGCGACACCTACAAGACGTTCACCGCCGCACTCGGCGACGCACGCAGACTCGCCGGCAAGGTCGATGGCCCGCGCCTGACTTTCCACGACTTCACCGGCAAGCCGACGGTGGAGCTGGACTGGATCCTGGTGCGCGGCTTCACCGTGGACCGCTTCAGCACGCTGGACCAGACGCCCGGCGGCGTGCTGCCCTCGGACCACTACCCGGTGCAGGCGGAGCTGCGTGCTGCCGCGCCCACCCTGCCGCGGGCAGGTAACGCCCCCGCCGGACGGCCCACGGGCGGTCCAGCGGCATCACATCGCGTCGATGGCGACGGTGCGATAGAGGTCCCCATTCTCCAACGAGGACAGGACCATGCCCCATCGCAGCCGTCTGGCCGGATTCATCATCGATTGCCAGGACAGCCCTGCCGATGACGCCGCCGCCTTCTGGGCGGCGGCGCTGGGCTACCGCGCCGCCCCCGCCCGTGCCGAGGACGGCGCGGAGTATGCCGACCTGGAAGGGGCACCGGCCGGTCTGAATGTCGAGGTACAGCGGGTAACGCACGCCTCGCGCGTGCATCTGGACATCGAAAGCGACGACATCGATGCCGAAGCCGAGCGCCTGGAGAAACTGGGCGCGCGCCGCATCGGTTTCGTCAAACGCTGGTGGGTGATGGAAGCGCCAACCGGGCATCGGTTCTGCATCGTGCGCATGCGCGGCGATGATGGACGGGCGCCGGCCACCGTGTGGCCCTGAGGCCCTGAGGCTCAGCGGCGCTGCAGGCTGCGCTCGATCAGGCGATGCAGTGCGTGGTGCTGGTTGCGTGCCTGGTAGATGCGCGCACCGATGGCCAGGAAGACGCCCGTGCCGAGCAGCCCCATGTCCAGCAGCGCGTCGTTCATGCGGATGAACGCCACGGCCACCACCAGGGCACCCACCACCAGCAGGACCACCACACCCAGAGACAGCCCGGCGTCGGCAAGGCCGGGATCGCCATAGGCCAGTTGTAAGAAGGACGGTTTCGGCTGCGGCATGTCGGCGACTCCTGAAGGGTTACCGGCTTGTAGCACCGGCGCCCCCACGGCGGGCAGAGGCAATGCCGTCATCTGTCGCCATCGGCACGCCCGCTACGCAAGATCACGGCATATTCCTACGCCCGACAACGGCCGGGAGCCCATCGGGGCTCCCGGTCGTCGTGGTCTTCTCAGCGGTTCGACGGGACCACTGCCACGGCCGCGCTTGCCTGCTGCTGACCCCACCCGCCCAGCGCCTTGTACACACCGACGACGCTGACGTTGACCGTGGATTCGGCCTCGGCGAGCGCGTCATCGGCTGCCAGCTGGGTGCGCTGCGCGTCGAGCAGGGTCAGGAAGTCCTCGGACCCTTCGCGGTAGCGGATCTGCGCGAGCTGCTCGGCACGCCGCGCGGCCTGCGCCTGCTCGGCGACGATCGACAACCGCGCCTGCTGCTTGGCGTAGCGGGTCAACGCGTTCTCGGTGTCTTCCAGCGCCAGCAGCACCGCCTTCTCGTACTCGGCGGCGGCGCCGTCGGCTTGGGCCTTGCTGGCCCGCAGACGGGCCTTGACCGTGCCGAAGTCGAACGCGGCCCAGCTGATCGACGGCGTCACCGACCATGCCTTGTTGCTGCCGTTGACCAGGCCGCTGGCATCGCCGGACAGGAAGCCGACGAAGCCGCTCAGGCTGATCCGCGGGAACAGGTCGGCGGTGGCCACGCCGACACGCGCCGTCGCTGCGGCGAGCCGACGTTCGGCCACGCGCACGTCGGCACGCTGACGCAGCAGATCGGTGGTATCGCCGAGCGGCAATGCCTTGGCATACGCCGGCACCTCGCGCGGCTGCAGCACGCTGTCCAGTGCATCCGGGCGCTGACCCAGCAGCACCGCCAGACGGTGGCGCGACTGCACCTCGGCCACTTCCAGCAGCGGGATGTCTGCTTCGATCGCCTTCAGGCGCGCCCGGCTGCTCTGCACGTCCAGCTCGCTGCCCGCGCCGAGTTCCCAGCGGGTTTCGGTCAGCTTCTGGGTGTCACGCAGGTTGACCAGGGTGCGCTTGGCCACGTCGATGCGCTTCTGGGTACCGCGCAGTTCGAAGTAGTTGCGCGCCACCTCGGCGGCCACGGTGACCTGCGCATCGGCGAGGTTGTCCTGCTCGGCGCCGAGATCGGCGCGCGCCGCTTCGGCGGCCCGCCGCTGGCGGCCGAACAGGTCCAGCTCCCAGCCGGCGTCGAAGCCGAGCTGGTAGGTCTCGCTGAAGACCCGCTCGCCACCCACGGTGGCGTCGGGCTGCTTGCGGCGGTCATAGCTGCCACCGCTGGTCACGTGCGGCAGCTGGTCCAGGCGTTGTTCGACGAACACGGCACGGGCCTCGCGGACCCGCGACATCGCGATGCGCAGGTCCAGGTTGGCACCCAGTGCGTCATGCACCAGCTGCTCCAGCACCGGATCGTCGAACTGCGCCCACCAGCTGGCGACCGGGGAGGTGGCGCTGAACACCGGCGCGGCGGCCCCCTGCAGGGTCACCGGCTCGGCCGGTGGCGCCTTGTAGTTCGGGCCGACGCTGACGCAGCCGGCCAGCAGCGCGCTGGTCACGGCCGCGGTCAACAGGCGGATCACCACGGCAGCACCTCGCCCAGGTAGGTGAAGCTGCCGTTGGGACCATCTGCACCGATCAGCGCCATGCCGACGCTGGAGCGCGCACCTTCGCTGATCTCGATCTCGCCCTCGCCACCGTTCATGTCGGTTTTGACATAGCCCGGGTGCACGGTGTTGACCTTGGTGGTGCTGTCGCGCAGCTCGTAGGCCAGCTGCACGGTCCAGGCGTTCACCGCGCTCTTGGACGCGTTGTAGGCCGGCACCGCGAAGCCATAGATCGGCGAGCCCGGCTGGCTGTGCAGGGTCAGCGAGCCGAGGATGCTCGAAACGTTGACGATGCGGCCTGCCGGCGACGCGTTGATCAGCGGCAGGAACGCCTGGGTGACGGCGATGACCGCAAAGACGTTGGTGTCGAAGGTTTCGCGCCAGGTCTGCAGGGTCTGCGCCGACGGCGCCAGTTTGATGTCGTCGAGCAGGATGCCGGCGTTATTGACCAGGATGTCCAGGCGGCCGTGACGCTCGGTCACGGTCTGCACCGCCGCGGCGATGCTGGCGGCATCGCCGACGTCGAGCTGGATCGCTTCGACCGGCAGGCCTTCGGCCTGCAGCTTGAGCGCCTCGGCCACGGCGACGTCGCGCTTGCGCCCGGCCAGCAGCGTGTGCACGCCGGCCTGGGCCAGTTGACGGACGGTTTCCAGACCGATGCCGCGGGTGGCACCGGTGACCAGGGCGATCTGTTGGGTAGCGGTATTCATGTGAACAACCTCGCGGGGTAGGGAATCAATGGTGGAGAGTGGGTTCGCCGTGGGTCACCAGCTTGCCGCCGCCGTTGCGGCTGACGAACTTGCGCAGGGCCACGTAGAACACCGGGGTCAGGAACAGGCCGAACAGGGTCACGCCCAGCATGCCGGCAAACACGGTGATGCCGGTTACCGAGCGTACCTCCGCACCGGCACCGTGCGAGAGCACCAGCGGGATGGTGCCGGCGATGAAGGCGATGGACGTCATCACGATCGGGCGCAGTCGCAGGCGGCAGGCTTCCAGCGCGGCTTCCACGATGCCCTTGCCGCCCATCTCCAGCTCCCGGGCGAACTCGACGATCAGGATCGCGTTCTTGCACGCCAGGCCCATCAGCACCACCAGGCCAACCTGCACGAACACGTTGTTGTCGCCGCCGGTCAGCCACACGCCGAACAACGCGGACAACAGGGTCATCGGCACGATCAGGATCACAGCCAGCGGCAGCGACCAGCTCTCATACAGCGCGGCCAGCACGAGGAACGCCAGCAGGATCGCCACCGGGAACACGATGAAGGCGGCCTTGCCCTGCGTGGCCTGCTGGTAGCTCAGGTCGGTCCACTCGGTGGTCATGCCCACCGGCAGGACCTGCCCGGCGATTTCGGTCAGCTTGTTCATCGCCTCGGCCGAAGACAGCATCCGCGGGTCGGCTTCGCCGGCCAGGTCGGCAGCCGGATAGCCGTTGAAGCGCAGCACCGGGTCCGGGCCGAAGGTCTGCTTGACCGTCACCATCGAACCGATCGGCACCATCTCGCCACGGTCATTGCGGGTACGCAGCTTGCCGATGTCTTCCACGCTGTCACGGAACTGGCCGTCGGCCTGGGCGATCACCTGCCAGGTACGACCGAACTGGTTGAAGTCGTTGACGTAGGAGGAACCAAGGTAGGTCTGCAGCGTGTCGAACAGCTGGGTCAGCTGCACGCCCTGGGCCTTGGCCTTGACGCGGTCCACCTCGGCATCCAGCTGCGGCACGTTGGCCTGGTAGCTGGTGATCGGGAAGGCCATGCCCGGCGTCTGCGCCACCGCACCCTGCATCGCCTGCACGGCGTTCTGCAGCGCGCCATAGCCCAGGTTGCCACGGTCCTCGATGAACATCTGGTAGCCGTTGCCGTTGCCCAGCCCGAGGATCGGCGGCGGCATCATCGCGAAGGCGAAGCCTTCCTGCAGCCCGGCGATCTTCTGGTTGATCTCGGCGTTGATCTCCGCGGCAGTGCGTCCGTGGCGCTCATTGAAGGGCTTGAGCGGAATGAACGCCACGCCGGTATTGGGCGTATTGGTGAACTGCAGCGCGTTCAGGCCCGGGAACGAAATGGTGTGGGCCACGCCGTCGGTTTCCTGGGCGATCTTGGCGACCTTGCGCAGCATTTCATCAGTACGCGCGATCGAGGAACCTTCCGGCAGCTTCACACCGGCGATCAGGTACAGCTTGTCCTGGGTCGGGATGAAGCCCGGCGGCACCAGCTTGAAGATGAAGCCGGTACCCACCAGCAGTACCGCGTACACCACGAACACTGCGCCACGACGGCCGAGGATCTTGGACACGCCACGCTCGTACTTTTCAGAGCTGGACTTGAAGAAGCGGTTGAACGGACGGAACACCCACCCGAACAGGCGGTCGATCAGACGGCTCGGGCCATCCTTGGGCGCACCGTGCGGCTTGAGCAGGCGCGCGGCCAGGGCCGGCGACAGGGTCAGCGAGTTGATCGCGGAGATCACCGTGGAGATGGCGATGGTGACGGCGAACTGCTTGTAGAACTGGCCGGTCACGCCGGACAGGAAGGCCATCGGCACGAACACCGCACACAGCACCAGCGCGATCGCGATGATCGGGCCGGACACTTCCTTCATCGCCTGATGCGCCGCTGCGGTGGGCGACAGGCCCTCCTCGATGTTGCGCTCGACGTTCTCCACCACCACGATCGCGTCATCGACCACGATGCCGATCGCCAACACCAGGCCGAACAGGCTCAGCGTATTGATCGAGAAGCCAAGCACGTACAGTGCGGCAAACGTACCCACGATCGACACCGGCACCGCGATCAACGGAATGATCGAGGCGCGCCAGGTCTGCAGGAACAGGATCACCACCAGCACCACCAGCGCGATGGCTTCCAGCAGGGTCGAAACCACCGCCTTGATCGAATCGCGCACGAAGATGGTGGTGTCGTACACCGCTTCGTACTTCACGTCGGCCGGGAAGGCCTTCTGCATTTCATCCATCGTGCCGATCACGGCATCACGGATCTCCAGCGCGTTGGCACCGGGGGCCTGGAAGATACCGATGCCCACGGCGTTCTTGCCGTCCAGCTGCGAGCGCAGGGTGTAATCGCCCGCCCCCAGCTCGACGCGGGCCACGTCCGACAGGCGCACCACTTCGCCATCGGCGCCGCTCTTGAGCACGATGTCACCGAACTCCTGCTCGCTGCGCAGGCGGCCCTGGGCATTGATCAGGGTCAGGAACTGGCTGTTGGGCATCGGCTCGGCGCCCAGCTGGCCGGCCGAGACCTGCACGTTCTGCTCGCGCATCGCGCCGACCACATCCGACGCGGTCAGGCCGCGCGCGGCAACCTTGTCCGGGTCCAGCCAGGCGCGCATGGCGTAGTCGCCACCGCCGAAGATCTGCGCATCGCCGACGCCGGGAATCCGGGCCAGCGCGTCCTTGACGTGCAGGCGGGCGTAGTTGCGCAGGTACAGGGTGTCGTACTTGCCATTGGGCGAAGTCAGGTGCACGACCATCAGGAACGTCGGCGACTGCTTCTGGGTGGTGACACCCTGCCGGCGTACGTCCTCGGGCAGGCGTGCCTGCGCCTGGGCGACGCGGTTCTGCACCTTCACCGCCGCCTCGTCCGGGTCGGTACCCGGGCGGAAGGTGACGGTCATCTGCAGCACACCGTCCGAGCCGGCCACCGACTTGAGGTACATCATGCCCTCGACGCCGTTGATGGCCTCTTCGAGCGGGGTGGCGACGGTTTCAGCGATCACCTTCGGGTTCGCACCCGGGTAGACGGTGCGCACCACGACCGACGGCGGCACCACTTCGGGGTACTCGCCGATCGGCAGCATCGGTATGGAGATCAGGCCGGCGGCGAAGATCACGATCGACAACACCGCCGCGAAAATCGGCCTGTCGATGAAGAAACGGGAAAAGTCCATTGGTGGATTCCTGGGTGTTCACCAACGCCGGCATGCAGGGCCCCGGCCGCTGTCGAAGGCGACAGCGGTGGCGGGGTGCCCCTGCATGGGGCGATGGCAGAAACGGCAGAGCCGAGGGTGGGTCGGCTGCTATGTGGAGACGATGGTCAGCCGGCGGCGCTTCACTTCAGTGCGGTGGCCTGTGCAACCGCCGGGGAAGCCGCCGGCGCGGCAACCGGCTGCATCGCAACCGCCTTGGCCTGCACCGGCATGCCGGGCATGAAGACCTTCTGCACGCCGTCGATGATCACGCGGTCGCCGGCCTTGAGACCCTGCTCGACAATGCGCAGCCCATCGGCGGTGCGGCCGAGCTGGATGTCATGGCGCTGCGCCTTGCCGTCCTTGTCGACCACGTACACGTACTTGCGGTCCTGGTCGGTCAGCACGGCCTTCTCATCGATCAGCATGGCCTGGAACTGGCCGCTGCCGAGCAGCTGCACGCGGGCGAACAGGCCCGGGGTGAAGGCACGGTCTGCGTTGTCCAGCAGCGCGCGGACACGGATGGTGCCGGTGCTGCGGGTGACCTGGTTGTCGAGGAAGTCGACCTTGCCGCTGTGCGGATAGCCCTCCTCACCCGACAGACCGACCCGGACCGGCAGTTCGCTGTCGCGCTCGCTGGGGCGTTCGCCGTTGCGGGCCATCTGCGCATAGCGCAGGAAGGTGCCTTCATCGGCGTCGAAGTAGACAAACACCTTGTCCAGCGAGACCAGCGTGGTCAGCACGCTGGCGCTGTCGCCGGCGGTGACCAGGTTGCCGGCAGTGACCATCGCACGGCCGGCACGGCCATTGATCGGCGCACGCACCTGGGTGAATTCGACATTGAGGCGCGCCGCATCCACGGCCGCCTGCGCGGCCTGCACCTGCGCCTGCGCCTGTTCGGCGGTGGCACGGCGCTGTTCCCAGGTTTCGGTGGAGATGGCCTGCTGGTCGGACAGGCGGCGGGCGCGCTCGGCTTCGCTGCGGCTGACCTGCGCCTGGGTACGCGCACGGGCCAGTTCGGCGTCAGCGCGGGCCAGTTCGGCGCGGTAGCTGCGCGCGTCGATGGTGAAGAGCACGTCGCCCTTCTTTACTTCCTGGCCTTCGACATAGTTGACCTTGTCGATGTAGCCGGAAACGCGCGGGCGCAACTCCACGCTTTCAACCGCTTCGACACGGCCACTGAAGTCATCCCATTGGCTGACCTGCTTGACCAGCACGGGCGCGGCACTGACCGACGGCGGCGGCGGGCCGGCGGTTTCGGCGTGGCCACCACTGCAACCGACAATCACCGCCAGGGCCAAAGCGGTCACAGTCCCGAGCGCGAGGCGCCGGGCAAGGTTCTTCGAAGAGGGGGAGTGCGTCATGACGATGTCCTGGGGGTGGTGACGATAGGAAAACAGAGGTGTTCAAAAACGGGGTGCGGCATCCTGCGACCTCAACTTATGTTCAGGTCAAGCCATATCCAGCGAGTTGCGCCACGGCACGGCGGGCGCATCGATGCGCAGCAGTCCCTTGGGCAGCGCGGCATCGGTGCTGTCGCAGCGGAGGAACGGGCGCATGTCGCGGCAACCATCCAGCACCGACACCACACGGCGGCCAACGGCCAGCGCGCTCGGCCATTCCACGCAGGCGTTGGCGGCATTGCCTGGCGTGCACACCGGATGAGTGACTTCCAGCATCTGCGCGCGTACGCCGACGCCCTGCGCTTCCTCGTGCAGGACCTGCACGAACATGCGGATGGCGGCGGACGACACCGAGGCATCGCCGTGACCGGACCACGGGCGCAGCCCACACGGGCTGCCAATGACCACATAACGCGCACCCGGCACGCGCTGCGCAAGCAGCGGCACCAGGTGATGGGCGGCGTTGACGTGCGGGACCAGGTCGCGCTCGATGCGCTCCATCAGCCACGACGAGGGCTGGTCGATCAACCGGCCCCGCCGCAGCGGTGCCCCGAGGCTGGCCACGACCGCGGCAAGCGGGCGCGGGCGCGCAGCGATGCGTTCGGCAAGCGTGCGCGCCGAAGCGTCGTCGGCCACCGAACCCAGCAGCGTCTCCAGCGCCGGCTCATCAGCGAACTGGTCGCGCAGCGCAGCCAGGCGACCCGGATCACGGCCGACCACCAGCACCGGACTGCCCGCTTCGAGCAGGGCCGCCACGATGCCCTGGCCGACGTTGCCGGTGCCGCCAAGCACCAGCACCTCGGGAGCCAATATCCCATTCATGGGACTTTCACTCCCGTCGCCGGGATAATCCCAATTCGGCCCAGTCGGTCGCCCGCACGGGGGGCCAGTCGGAAGGCACCGCCGCGCTGCAGGTTGGCAGGCGGGGTGAATTCACGGAAGGCCTTGTGGGAGAAGGCGCCGGGGCGCTTTTCAACGGTCATCGCCAGGTCCAGCGGGGCTTTGCGGCCGCTGAGCACGCGGCCAAGAATGTTCCGCAACCACATGGTTGTCGTCCTGCATAACGGGAATGGCGCCACGATAGACCCCAAACTCCCACTTGATTAGTCCGGATTAAAGGGAATAATCGTCCCGTCCCCGGCACAATCCGCCGGACGTCCCCTCCCCCGACAACGGACCTCCGTCATGGCCCACGATCTCAACGACACGCTGATCTTCGTCAAAGTGGTCGAGCAAGGCAGTTTCATCGCCGCCGCCACCGCCTTGGGCCTGCCCAAGACCACGGTCAGCCGCAAAGTACAGGAACTGGAAACGCGCCTCGGCGCGCGCCTGCTGCACCGGACCACGCGTCGCCTCGGTCTCACCGAGGCCGGCTCGGTGTACCACGAGCATTGCCAACGCATCGCGCGCGAGCTGGAAGAAGCCGAAGGCGCGGTCAGCCAGCTGCAGTCCGGCCCCCGCGGCTGGTTGCGCTTCACCGTGCCCTACTCGATCGGCATTACGTGGATCGCACCGCTGCTCGGGCAGTTCCACGCGCAGTACCCGGAAATCCAGCTGGACATGCACCTGGGCAACGAGAAGCTCGACCTGATCGCCGGGGAAGCCGACCTGGCGCTGCGCGTGGGCACCCTGCCCGACTCCAATCTGGTGGCGCGCAAGCTGGGCAGCCTGCGAACGCAGGTGTTTGCCAGCCCGGCCTACATCGAGCGCTACGGCGAGCCGCTGCATCCCGATGAGCTGCAGTTCCACCGCATCCTGGCGATGCGCAAGGCGCGCAACCTCAACAACAACCGGTTCTTCTGGCAGTTGGGCGAGAACGGTGGCGAGCTGCGCGATTTCCCGGTCAATCCGCTGCTGGTGGCCAACGATCCGTCGGCACTGAACGGTGCGCTGGTGTGCGGCGAAGGCCTGCTGCTGACCGGCGATGTGATGGCCAAGCCGTTCGTGGAATCGGGCATGGTGCGCCGCGTGTTGGCCGGCTGGACCGGTCCCGAAGTGGATTTCAACGCGGTATTCGCCGGTGGCCGGCTGGTCTCGCCGAAGGTGCGCGCGTTCGTGGACTTCCTGGTCGAGAAGCTCAACTTCGACGCCAACTACATGCTGGCGCAGTGCCCGGCGGCCAAGCTGGCCAAGCAGCAGCAGACCCAGGCAGAAGCCGAGCTGCAGGAAACCGGCAAACGCATCCTGGAGACCGTGACCGCCAATTGAGGTCGGGCGACGGCAGGTCCCGCCACCGGTCTCCACCTGCGGAAATGCCGCCCTTTCGGGCGGCATTTCGGTGTTGCAGCACCATCGCCGGTGCGCGGCGATGAAGCGCGTCCGGGCGCTTTACTGCGTCAGCGGAATCACGCGGATTTCCACGCGGCGGTTCTTCGCGCGGCCGGCATCGGTGCTGTTGTCGGCGATGGGATAGGCCTTGCCCGCACCCAGCGTTTCCATGCGCACGCTCTGCACGCCCTGCGCGGTCAGATAGGAGGCGACCGAGTCGGCGCGCTCCTTGGACAGGCGGTTGTTGACCGCATCGCTGCCGATACTGTCGGTATGGCCGACCACTTCGATCATCGTCTGGTCGTACTCCTTCAGCGTGCTCGCGACGCCGTTGAGGGCGCTGTAGAACTGCGGCTTCAGGGCGGACTTGCCGAAATCGAAGGTGATGCCATCCGGCAGGTTCAGCACGATGTTGTCGCCCTGGCGCTGCACGTCGATGCCAGTATTGGCGGTGCGCTGGCGCAGCGCGGCTTCCTGGCGGTTCTGGTACGCACCAACGCCGGCGCCGGCCAGTGCGCCGATACCGGCACCGACCATCGCATGCTGGCGGCGCTCAGTGGCGCTGTCGCCGGTCAGCAGGCCAGCAGCGACACCGATGGCGGTGCCGATCAGCGCATTGCGGCCGGTACGGCTCTGCTGCTCGGTCGGGTTGCCGTACTGGTCGCTCTGCACGTACGAACCGCCGGTGGCGCAGGCCGACAGGGCGGCGGCAGTCATCAGGGCTAGGGTCGCGTTACGGATTGCAGGTCGGATCATGGTGTTATCTCCTAGGGTGCCGGGCTGGCGGCGTGCGGACGGCATGAAGAATAAACACGCCCGCGCGATGCCGGGATGATGAACGGCATCGCCAGCAACCCCGTGTTCAGCTAGCTGACCCGCCGGTCAGCCTGTCTGCCGATACGCCGCCAGCGCCGCGTCGCGCCCGGTGGACAGATCGACCATCGGCACGGGCGGATAGCCCGGCGCGAGCGCGGCCAGCTCGGTCGGGAACTGCCACGGCGCAAAGCGCGCCTTCACCGGCAGCGCAGCCAGCTCGGGTACCCAACGGGTGATGTAGCGCGCCTGCGGATCGAACTTCTGCGCCTGCGTCACCGGATTGAAAATGCGGAAGTACGGCGCGGCATCGGCGCCGGTACCGGCCACCCATTGCCACCCCATCGTGTTGTTGGCCAGATCGGCATCCACCAGCGTGTCCCAGAACCAGCGCGCGCCGTGCGACCAGTGGGCGCGCAGATGCTTGCACAGGTAGCTGGCCACGATCATGCGCACGCGGTTGTGCATGTAGCCGGTCTGCCACAGCTCACGCAGGCCGGCATCGACGATCGGCACGCCGGTGCGGCCGCGTTGCCAGTCCTGCAGCTGCGTGGCGCTGGGCGTGGTCCAGGCAAAGCGGTCGAAACGTGGGTTGAGGTTGTCGGTAGGCGTCTTCGGGAAGTGATGCAGAAGGTGGTAGGAAAAGTCGCGCCAGCCGAGCTGGCGCAGATAGCCGTCGATGTCGGCGTCGGTCGCGGCGCTGCGCAGGCCTTCCAGCGCATGCGCGATCCGCCAGGGCGCGATTTCACCAAAGTGCAGGTGCGGCGACAGCCGCGATGTACCGACCCGGTCCGGCAGGTCGCGCTGCTCGCGGTAGCCGCGCAGTGCCCCTTCCACGAACACCGACAGCGCCTCCTCGGCACCGGCCTCGCCAGGCTGCCAGTGCGTCCAGAAGCCGGCATCCCAGTCCAGCGTGGGCGCCAACTGCAGCGCGTCCAACGCCAAGCTGTCCACCGGATGCCCCACCAGCGCGCGCGGCGCCGGCTGCGGTGCGGGCAGCCTCCAGTGGCTGAGCATGTTGCGCCAGTATGGGGTGAACACCTTGTACGGCTGCCCCTGCTGAGTGGCCACGTCCCAGGGTTCGAACAACAGGCTGCCATTGCAGCTCTGCGCCTCGATGCCCTGCTCGCGCAGCGTGCGTTTGATGGCCGCATCGCGCGGCTGCGTGGCCGGTTCGTACTTGCGGTTCCAGTACACCGCTTCGGCGCCGGTCTGCGCGATCAGGGCCTGCAGGGTCGGCAGGCTGTCGCCGGCGCGCAGCACCAGCGACGTGCCACGTGCGCGCAGATCCGCGTCCAGTGCCGCCAGCGAACGGTGCCGCCAGGCATCGGACGCCGCGCCCGGCGCCCAGTCGCCCTCCTCATGGGGGGCATGGATGTACACCGGCACCACATCGTGGCCGGCATCGAGCGCGGCCTGCAATGCGGGGTTGTCCTGCAGTCGCAGGTCTCGACGGAACCACAGCAGCGCTACCGACACGCGCATCGCCTCACTTCTGGACAGCGGCCATGATAGCCATCTGCGGTGAAGGCAGCGCGTGCGCACCGCCATGCGATGCTGCACGCGTGCCGTTAGCGCGCCGCGGCGTGGTGCAGTCAGCGGATCCGCCGCTGCAACAGGTAATAGACCAGGTTGCCGACACCGGTCGCGCCCAGCAGCAGACCGATCGCACCAGGGGTGACCTCGGTGATGCCGAGCACGTCGATCAGACCCAGGGCGAGCGCGAGCAGCAGCAGCACGCAGCCCCAGTGCAGCGAGGCCAGCCGGCGCTTGTTCGCATCGCCTTCCAGCAGGGAGCGCACAAGCTCCTCCGAGCCTCGCGCCTCGATGATGCGGCGGCGGGTGGCGGCATCGACGATGGTTTTGATGGTGTACACGATGCACACAATCAGAAGCATCGGAAGAATGAGGTTGAAATCCATGAGGTGGCTGCTCCGTTCGGGTTTGGGGTGTGCAAGGAGATACGGCCGGCGGGCCGGCGGTTGCAGCCGATCCATTGCAACCGATCGCCCCGCCGACGTATCTCTAGCGTCATGCCCACTTCCCTGGCCACCGACGAAACGATCCTGCAGGCCGACCGCGCCCTGGTCGAGGCTGTGCTGGCCGGTCGGCGCGGCGCGTTCGAACAGCTGGTGACGGCCTACCAGGGTCTGTGCTGGCATATCGTCGAGCGCATGGTGCGACACCCCGACGATACGCGCGAGCTGTGCCAGGAGGTGTTCCAGCGTGTGCACCGGTCCCTGCACCAGTACCGCGGCGACAGCGCGCTGAAGTCCTGGGTGGCGCAGGTGGCATACTCGGTCGCCCGCCGCCATCTGGAGCGTCGCCGCATCCCCATCGCCGACGTCCACGACGACGAGGACGGCCAGTGGCGGGTCGAACAGGTGAGCGATGGCGTGGACGTGGAAGCGATGGCGTCGCAGGATGAAGTGCATGCCCTGCTGCATGCGGCGATCGATGCGCTGCCGCCCCTGCAGCGCACCGTACTGACGCTCTATCATCTGGACGAGCTGTCCATCGCCGAGATCGCCCATCTGACCGATCTGGCCGAAGGCACCATCAAGAGCCACCTGTTCCGCAGCCGCGCGCGCCTGCGCACCCTGCTTCACTCGCACCTGGGGGAACCCGCATGAGCACCGATCCACGCACGGGCGCCGAGGATGCGCACTGGCAGGCACAGGAATGCGGCCGGCGGGCAGCGATGGCGCCTCCCGCGGCACCGATGGATGCGGACAGCCGCGATTACCTGCAGATCGCCCAGGCGCTGCGCACTCTGCCGCGCAGCGCGCCGCCAGCGGATTTCGCCACCACGGTCGCCCGCCAGGTCACCCCGCGCAGGAGCGTCGGTCTGGAACGCTGGTTGCTGCCACCGCTGTTCGTCGCACTGGCTGTCACCCTCTCTGCCGCCGCCGCCGCGCATGCCCGGACCTGGTGGCAGGCGATCGAACATGCCCTGACGCACGACGGCGGCCACTGGCTGCTGGCCTGCGGCCTGTGCGCACTGGCCACCTGGGCCATCCGGCCCCTGCTGCGGTATGCGCTGCACCATGCCGGTGCGATCCCCCGGGCGCCCGGCCGCGCACGCCTCCGCTAGCGTGCGGCACCCCGGCATGTGCTGGAATCGCCGGGGTCCACCAGCAGAAGGACCGTTGTCCAGCGCCTGCCCAGATCCGGGAGACCCATGATCCTTCCCGTTACGGCCACTGCGCTGCGCGCACTGCACCATGACGCCTGCCAGCACCCATTCGATCCGGGCAGCGCCCTCGCCCCGCCGGAGGTGCTGCATCTGCTCGCCGGGCTCGCGGCCTGCATCGAGCCGGCATTCGTGCCAGCCGCCTGGCTGATACTCGATGACGGCCAGCCGGTTGGTCTGTGCTCGGCCACGCGCATCCCCATCGATGGCGACCTGAACATCGGCTACGGCATCGCGCCGGATCGCCAGGGGCGCGGCATCACCACCCGGGCCATCGGCGAGCTGGTGCGCTGGTGCGCCCGCGACGGACGCCTGTGAAAGCTCACCGCCGAAACCGCGGTGGACAACATCGCCTCCCAGCGGGTGCTGGCGCGCAACGGGTTCCTGCAGGTCGGCCACGGCATGGATGCCGATGCCGGGCCCGTCCTGTGCTGGGCACTGGAGCTGCCGTAACCAGCGCTTCCCGGCTGCCGGCCCACCCGGCAGCCGCATCGATCAGGCCGCGGGTGCGGTCACGCACAGCGCGCCGTTGCGCGCTTCCAGGCGACCGTGGTCGAGCAGTACCTGCACCTGTGCGGCGATGCGCTCGCGCAGCGGCTGGCTGAGTGCCTGGAAACCCAGCCGCCGCGCCACCGGCACGGCCACTTCATCGGCGCCCGCGCCGTGCGCGCCTTCGATCACCTCCAGCAGCGCCTGGCGGATCTCCTGGGGCGGCAGCATCTCCGGGCGGCGCAGCGAGCGCGAGGTGGCGGTCATGCGGTTGCGCACCACCACGGGACTGCCGTCGCGGAGATAGCAGCCGTCTTCAACCGCAAGCGTGCCGCCGCGACCGGCATGCGCCAATGCCGCCTGGACCGCAGCCTGGATGCGTGAACCGGCGCGCTGCAGGTTCCACAGGTCGCGCACGCGCGCGATGATCTCGTCTTCGTGGATCGGACCTTCGATCTCCACGATGCGTTCGACGGTGGCGGCCATGCTGCCCAGCGGCACATCGTGCGGGGCCAGCGCGGCGTGTGCCGGCGCGAAATCCGCCTGCACGTAGGCCACCGCGCCGCCGTCGTCGGCGCCGCCGGACAGCGTCCCCCCGTCGATCCGGCGCTGCACCGCAGGCACCGGCACCGCCGCCTCGATCTCGGTCGGTGCGCGGGTGGACACGCCTCCTGCCTGCCGTTGGCGTGCGTCGGCCAGCGCGGCGAGCAGGCGCTGCAGCTCCGCCTCGGGGCGCTGGAACCAGTCGGTGCTCCAGATCCGGTGGATGTTCCAGCCGTGGTTTTCCAGGATTTCCTGGCGCAGCCGGTCGCGGTCGCGCGCCGACGGGGCGGCGTGGTAAGCCGCGCCATCGCATTCGATGCCCAGCAGATAGCGGCCCGCCGCATCCGGATCGACCACCGCCAGATCGATGAAGAAGCCCGCCACACCGACCTGGTTGTCCACCTGGAAGCCCTGCGCGGCCAGCGCCTCCTGCACCGCCGCCTCGAAGGGCGAGTCAACACCGCGACCGGTGGGCTGGGCCACGCCCAGGTCGCCCTTCTCGGCATACTGCAGGAACGCTTTCAGCGCGACGACGCCAAGGCGGGTGCGCTCATCCACGCGGATGTCGTCGGCGGTGATGCTGCTGAACACTTCGCAGCGCTGGCGTGCACGGGTAATCAGCACGTTGAGGCGGCGATGGCCGCCATCGGCGTTCAGAGGACCGAAGCCCTGGTAGAGCTTGCCATCGCCCTTGGCGCGACCGTAGCCGATCGAAATCAGGATGACATCGCGCTCGTCGCCCTGGATGTTCTCCAGGTTCTTGACGAAGAACGGCTCATGCGGATGGCGGCCGATGAACGCTTCCAGCTCGGGGTGCTGCCGACGCGCCAGTTCCAGCGCGTCGCTGATCGCCTGGCGCTGGCGGACCGACATCGCCCCCACGCCCAGCGTCAACTGCGGGCTGTGCCGCGCGTGGTCGACCACGGCCTCGGCGATGGCGGCCGCTTCGACATCGTTCCTGTAGGTGTTGCCACGGTCGAAGCGACCTTCCGGCAGGTAGCGAAGGCGCAGGCCGGACTGGCTGCGCTCACGGTCCGGGCTCGGCACGATGAACAGCTTGCCCTCGTAGAAGGTCTTGTTGGACACCGCGATCAGCGATTCGTGGCGGCTGCGGTAGTGCCACTGCAGCATGCGCTGGGGCAGCCCCTTGGCCGCGCACAGCGACAGCACGCTTTCCAGGTCCCTGGCCTGTGCGCCCTCTTCCTCGACCGGGTCGTCTTCGGCGCCGCCCAGGCGGGCGAAGAACGAGGTGGGCGGCAGCTGTTTGTCGTCGCCCACGACCACGATCTGGCGGCAGCGCGCGATCGCCCCGAGCGCATCCACCGGCTCGACCTGGCTGGCTTCGTCGATCACCAGCAGATCGAAGTCGATGGCGCCGGGCTCCAGGAACTGCGCGACCGACAGCGGGCTCATCATGAATACCGGTTTGATCGTCTGGATCGGCGAGGCGCACAGACGGAACAGGCGACGCAGGGCCATGTGGTTGCGCTTGCGGGCGATTTCGCTGCGCAGCGTCCCCAGGGCGCCAATGCCGTCCACGCCACCACGTGGCAGGCCGGCATGGTGGGCCTCGGCCGCCTCGACCTGGGCCAGGCGCAGGCGCGTGCGGTCCCACTGGCGGAACTGGGCCACCAGTGTCTCGTGCTGCCGCCCGTCGAACGCCGCCAATGCCGGGTCAGCCGTGGTGGCCAGCGTCAGCATCGCCAGGTGGAACGCACAGTGATACAGCGCCTCGGCCTGGTCCGGCGTATGCCCCTCCACAACGGCCAGCGCCAGCGGCGCCTGCAGGCCCAGCGCATCCGCGCGGCGGGCCGCTTCGGCATAGGCCAGCCAGGCCAGCAAGCCGTCCACATCCACTGCCCAGGCAGCGGACCGGCGCTGCAGGTGGTCCAGCGCCGCCTGCTCCAGGCATGGCGCCGCCACGGCCTGGACCGTATCGACCTGCAACCGCGTGGCAAACATCTCCCACTGCATCGCAACCGCAGACACCGCCGCGCGTGCCCGCGCGGTCGCCGTGGCCAGGCCCTGCCGGTCCTGCAGCACCGCGGCCAGCTCACGCGTGTCCAACCCACCCAGCGGGGGCGACTGCTGCACCCAGCCGAGAATCGACTCGGCCAGGGCCCAGTCCGTGGCGGCGCCCTGCCAGACAGAGCCGAACGCCGCCGTGGCGGTGGGCGCGATCGCGGTCAGCGCGGCCTCCGCGCCTCGCGCGGTGATCAGATCATCCAGCAGCGCAAGGCGCGCGGCCGTGCCGTTGGGCAGCGGGCCCTTCATCACGCTGCGCAGCTGGGCGATGGCCTGGCGGTAGCTGCCGTTGAAGATCCGCAGCAGGCGGTCGCCGTGCGCGGCGATCGCCAACCGCTGCGGAACCCAGTCCGCAGACCACGCCATGTCGATGACCTGATCGACGCGGGCGGCGCGCATGCGTGTGAGTACCTGCCCCTGCTGCAGCGCGTCGCGCAGCGAGCCCAGCCCCGCCGTCCACACACCCGAGGCGATGGTGCTGCGGTCGAAAGCCGGCGCGGCCGCCAGCATGTCAGCCACCTGGCATTGCTGCTCCAGCGCGCGCAGGTCTGCGGCAGCCGGCACACCCAGCGCCGCCCCCAACCCGTCGGCAGCGTCCACCGCAGCCTGGACGGCCGCCGCCAGCGGCGCGTTGGCGGCCACCATATCCTCCGCCTGGGTGCGCAGCACCGGGCCGTGCGCGACGCCCCGCCACACATGCGCCTGCGGATCCCCCACCCGCGGCAGCACCGCGCAGACCTCGCGCAGAACCGCACTGCGCTGGTCCAGATCGGCCCGCGACCATGCGCCGGCATCGTCGATCCGGTACGGCGGCCGACCCGCGCGGGGCAGGCCACGGATCAACTCGCCCAGAATGCGGAACGGCGTCATCCCGGCCTTTCCGACCGGAGCGTGCATGCGCATGGCGTGATCGTTGAGCTGGTCGCGCAGCGCATCCAGCCGCGCCACGCCCCCTGCCACGTCCGTCGCTTCCGGCCGGCCGATCTGCAGCGTGCGGCCGAGTTCTTCCAGCACGCTGCGCTTGTTGGCCTTGTTGCTGTGCAGCTCCAGGCACAGCGGCCCCAACCCGACGTTCTCGAGGCGGCGCTTGACCACCTCCAGCGCGGCCATCTTTTCCGAGACGAACAACACCTTGCGCCCATCACCGACCGCAGTGGCGATCAGGTTGGCGATGGTCTGCGACTTGCCGGTGCCCGGCGGCCCCTGGATGACCAGGTCCTGGCCGCGACGCACGGCTTCGATGGCCAGCGCCTGCGAGCTGTCGCAATCCATGACGTGCTTGAGATCGGCTGCGGGAATCAGCGCATCCAGGAACCCGGGGCCTTCGGCCGGCAGGTCGCTGTCACAGCTGTCGAACCCCTCGCCGAGCAGGCCGCGGACCAGCCGGTTCTGATCGATCGGGTTGCCGGCCGGCCATTTTTCCGGGTCCAGGTCGAGAAACATCAGCAGTTTGGAAAACGAGAAGAAGCCGAGCTGCAGTGCGTTGTCCAGCACACTCCAGCCGGGCTGGGCGGCAACGCAGGCGCGCACCGCATCGAAGTACGCCGCCAGGTCGAACGTATCGGCGTCGGGGAACGGTGGCAGCACGATGCCGAAATCCACCCGCAGCTTCTCGCGCAACGACAGGTTCTCCTGCGGGTCCTCTTCGGCCCAGCGCAGGGCGAAGCGATCGCGCGCGCTCTTGCGCTCCAGCACCACCGGCAGCAGCACCAGCGGCGCGTGGCGGACCTCGTCGGCGGCCGCGGACGGCTCACGGAAGGCCAGTTGCCCCAAGGCGAGGTACAGCACGTTGACGCCCTGCTCTTCGAGCATGGTGCGGTACTCGTAGTACATGTCCAGCAGGCGCTTCTGCAGGTGTTCGGACTTGAGCCGGGTCTGCAGGCGCGAGTCGGTATGGTGCGCGGCCAGCGTGGCGGGGTCGGCCGGCTCGTCGCCGGGCTGCGGCAGTGCGGGCAGGTCCGCTTCCACGGCTGATTCCGTTTCGGGAATGCCCTCCACGTCGGCATCGCCGCCCACCGCCGCGAAGGTCATGGCCTTGCGATCGAGCAGCGTCTGCAGCGTCGGCACGGCGCGCTCGTCGTGAAACACCAGCGAGCGGCTGGAGGGCTTCTTCGGCAGGTTCAGCAGCCGGTTGCGATAGGTAAGATCAAGCAGCACGCGACGTTGCGCCTGCAGCGTATCCCTGATGCTCATCGCCGATGTTCCTCTGATGATCCGGCCGGCCAGCACCACACCGGGGGGAACTGGGGCTGCACGGCGTACTGGTCCGGTGGTCCACGCGGGACCCTGACCGGGAATGATGCCATGTGCCGGACGCGGACGCTTGACCTCAACTTACATTGAGGTTCTATGGTGACGCCTCCTTTCTGGAGCCGTACCGATGACCTACACCCTCCCCACCCTGTCCTACGCCTACGAGGCGCTGGAACCGCACTTCGACGCGCGCACGATGGAGATCCACCACGCACGCCACCACCAGACCTACATCAACAACCTCAACGCGGCACTCGCCGATGCCGGTATCGACCAGACGCCGGTGGAAACGCTGATCGCCGATCTGGAGGCGCTGCCGGACGCGCTGCGCACTGCCGTGCGCAACAATGGCGGCGGCCACGCCAACCACAGCCTGTTCTGGACCGTGCTCAGCCCCAGCGGCGGCGGCGAGCCGCAAGGCCCGGTGGCCGAGGCGATCGCCCGTGACCTGGGGGGCTACGCGGCCTTCAAGGAGGCATTCACCAAGGCCGCTCAGACCCGCTTCGGCAGTGGCTGGGCGTGGCTCACCCTGATGCCCGATGGCACGCTGCGGGTGGAAAGCAGCGCCAACCAGGACAGCCCGCTGATGGGCGATGTCGCCGGGCTGTCGGGCGGCACGCCGATCCTGGGTCTGGATGTCTGGGAACATGCGTATTACCTGAACTACCAGAACCGTCGTCCCGACTACATCGCCGCGTTCTTCCAACTGATCGACTGGGCCGAAGTGACGCGCCGCTTCCACGCCGCGGGCGGACGCTGATGGACGCAGGTCCAGCGCTGGATCACGGCCGGACAGTCGCGGACGTGCCCGCGCTGGACCTGCCCGGCGACGCCACCTTGACGGCTGCGGCACTGCGCCATGCCTTCGGCCAGTACCCCACCGGCGTGGCCGTGGTCACCACCCGCGCCGAAGACGGCGCACTGCGGGCGATGACCATCAATTCGTTCGCCTCGCTGTCGCTGGACCCGCCACTGATCATGTGGAGCCTGTGCGCGCACTCGCTGGACCTGCCGCTGTACCGGCCTGGCCAGCCGTTTGGAATCAGCATCCTGGCGGCCGGCCAGACCGCGATCGCCCGTCACTTTGCCGATGGTCGCCTCCGTCATACCCCCCTGCCGGACGCGATCACGCCGCATGCCAGTGGCATCGCGGTGGTCCGCGATGCGGTGGGGCATCTGCTGTGCACGGTGGAGCGGACGCTGCCCGGCGGCGACCACATGATGATCCTGGGCCGGGTCGCCCGCGTGGAGACGGCCCCAGGCGATACGCTTGCCTTCCATCGTGGGCGGTATGCCCATCTCAGGACGCCATAATGGACATCCATGCGCTGCAACAGCTGCTGGACCGCGGCCGCGATGGCCCGCTGCTGCGCTTCAGCCTCGGCAAGGGCCTGCTCGACGCAGGCGATCCGGCCCTGGCCACCACGCACCTGGCGCAGTGCGTGGCCCAGGACCCGGACTACTCGGCCGGCTGGAAGCTGCTGGGCAAAGCCTGCCTGGCGGCTGGCGACGCGGCGGCCGCCGCCCAGGCATTGCGACGCGGCATCGCGGTGGCCACGCACAATGGCGACAGGCAGGCGGAGAAGGAGATGACCGTGTTCCTGCGACGCGCGCTGAAAGCCCGTGCAACGCAGGCATGAGGCTGCGCCTGCGTCATCCGGACAGGCCCTTGCTGAGTGGCGTCATGACGCCGGACACACATACTGCGTTGTCCCCCAGCCCGCACAGCCGCAGCTCCCGGATCGCCGTCCCCCCCGTGCGTCCAGAGACGCAGGCTCAGTCACCCTTGCGGCGCTGCTGCTGCAGATCGAAACGCTGCATGGACGCGCGGATCAGGGCCCGGGCCTCGGCCGCCGTGCCCCAGCCGTTGAGCTGCACCGGGTTGCGTCCCGCGGGCAGATCTTTATAGACGCGGAAAAACGCCTCGATGCGCTGGCGCTCGATCAGCGGTAGATCCTCGAGGTCACGGATGCCGGCGTAGGTCGGGTCGAGTTTGTCGGTCGGAACGCCGATCACCTTCTCGTCCTGCTCGCCGTTGTCCACCATCTTCAGGTAGCCGATCGGGCGGAACCGCACGATCACCCCCGGATGCAGCGGCTCCCGGGTCAACACCAACGCGTCGAGGGGGTCGTTGTCGCCGGCCAGGGTGCGCGGCATCGAGCCGTAGTTGGCCGGGTACGCCACCGGCATCGACTGGAAGCGGTCCACGTGCACCAGCCCGTCCTCCTTGATTTCGTACTTGGTGAAACTGCCGGCCGGAATCTCCACGGCCAGGTTCGCTTCCTCGGGAGCTTCCTTCGGCTGCGCGGCCAGGAACGGGTGCAGCACCGCGTTGGTGGCGGTGCCGGCACCGGCCAGCAGCAACAGGAACGTGGCGATCACCATCCGGGACGCCGTGCGGTGCATGTCCATCCTTCTCTCCAGCGATGGCCGGGCAGCTCGCAGCCGCCCGGCATACAGGTCATTCCCAGCAACGGTCCGCGCGGCCCTTCAAGGTCTGCGTGCGGGTGCAGTCGCGGGGTGCGATTCGGCCATCGGTCAGTTCAACCTTCTGTTTGACGCCATCGGCGCGGCGCGTCAACTCGAACCCGTCGTACAGCCGCCCGGTGACGGTGCGCGCCTCGTAGCGCAGGTGCTGGGGATCGATCTTCAGCACCTGGAACAACTGGGTGTCCTCACCCACCGGCGCCATAGTGGCACGGGCCTGCGCCGACAACCGGTACTGCTTCGGGCCTGCCACGGTGACCACGAACTGCGGCGTGGCGGCGTCGCCTTCGCCGCGACGCCCGTAGGTGTGGTCGTGGCCCTGCAGCACCAGATCGACGCGGTGGCGGCGCACCACCGGGAGCAGCACGTCGCGCAGCTCGGCGTTCTCGCGCCCTTCGCGTGGGGAGTAGAACGGCTGGTGCAGCAGCACGATGCTCCACGGGTGCGGGTTGTCGGCCAACACCTTGTCCAGCCACGCCGCCTGTGCGGCGGCGCTGCCCAGATCCAGCGCCGAGGTGCCGTCGAGCACCGCGATGCGCACGCCCTGGTAGTCGAACCAGTAGGTACTGGTGTCGGCAGCGGCCACGCCATTGCGCGGCAGCGCGAAAGTGACCGGCCAATGCCTGCCGAGCACGCGGCGCTCCTGCGGGGTGTCCTCGAACTCCTCGACGTACTCGTGGTTGCCGATCGCCGGCGCCACGGCCGTTTCCTGCGGCAGCCAGCCGGCAGCGGCGAACCATTCACCCCATTCGCTGTCGTCCTGGCCGTCGCCGCCGCTGACCAGGTCACCGGCGAACAGGCTCAGGCGGGCGTCCGGCGCGGCTTTCAGCCCGGCACGCAGCACCCGCGAAACATGGCTGAGGTTCTTGTTCTGGGTGTCGCCGAAGTACAGCAGCGTCAGCGGTTGCTGCGCGGTGCCGGCGGTGCGCAGCTGGTTCCAGGCACTCCAGGTCCCCTGCCCCTGCACCCGCCACAGATACAGCGTGTCCGGTGCAAGGCCGCTCATGTCGGCGCGGTGGTAGTGGGCGGGACCGTTCTCGGTGTCCAGCGCGCGGGTGGCAGCGACCACGCGGACAGGCGTGCCGACGTCCGGCGAATCGCCCGCCAGCACCCACTCCAGCACCGGCGCATTGACCGTCGTATCGGTCCGCCACGACACGCCGACGCCGCGCGCGGCGTCCTGCGCCGGCGAGGCCACGATACGGTCAGGGAAGCCGGTCGCCGCGTAGTGGCGATTGCCGACCGGTACCTGGGTGTTCGGTTCGGCGATGCTGTCGGCCTGTTTCGCGACTACCGGGCCGGCCAGCAGCAGAGACAACGCCAGCGCGGCAGCGCCGAGGCAGCCGCGGGTCATGGCGCGCACTCCAGCGGCAGCGACAACTGCCGGGCCACGCTGGCCCAGTCGAAGGCCACCACGCCCTGGTCGTCGTGCACGGCATACAGCACGCCGTCGGGGAAGCGCGGCGACGCATGCGGATCGAGCCAGATGCCGTCGGTGTTGGCCACCGTATTGCCCTGGAAGGCGCCCACATGCTTGAAGGTGTGGCGGTCGAACAGATGGAACACGCTGCGCTGCTTGCCCTGCTCGGTGGTGATCCACCAGCCGTCCTTGCCGCAGGTCCGCAGCATCACGCCCTCGGCCTGCGCCTTGAAGGCGTCGCGGCCGAAGGTGGTGCCGGTGAACCTGCCCGCCAATGTGTATACCTTGAACTCGCTGGCGTAGGTTTCGTCCTCTTCGGCGATCAGCAGACGGTCATTGGCCGGGTCGCCCCAGATCGACTCGACCACGCGCAGCGCACCGGCCTCGCTGGTGTCGCCGATGCTCGAGACGAGCGTGCCCTGCGCCTTGTCGCCCTGCACCGTCATGGCGTAGCGGCGCACGCGCTTGTCCAGCTCGGCCAGCGGCGGCAGCACGTCGTTGCCTTGGGCATCCTCACCGGCATCGTAGGAATCGGTGACGTATACGTCGTAGCCGCCCTCGCGCTTGTTCACCCACAGGCCGTATGGCTTGCGCAGGTCGTCGGCGGCGAACACGCCCAGCGGGGCGAAGTCCGGCAGCCGCAGCACCTGCACGCGGTGGTTGTCGCGCTCCACGATCAGCACCAGGTCGTCGACCACCGCGATGCCATTGGGCCGCACGAACTGCCCCAAGCCGGTACCCGTACTGCCGACATCGCGCAGATGCGTGCCGGTCTGGCCGTCGTAGACCACCAGCTTGTCGGTGGCCTTGGCGGTGGCGATCAGCCAGCGCTGGCCGTCCGGCGTGGTCCAGCTGGCGGGCGAATCGATGTTGTCGGCCGGGGTCATGGGCGTGACGAAGGCTTCGGCAACTGTGGCGATGTTGCGTGCGGCATCGGCAGCGGCCGCCGGCGCCGACGCGGCGGGTGCGGGCTGCTGGCCGCAGGCGGTCAGCAGTGCCAGGCCGAGCAGGCCAAGCGTGTGGGTCGTACGCATCACAGGGCCACCTTCAGGCCGAGCGCGTAGGTGCGCCCGTATTCTTCATTCTGCAGCGTCCGCGAGCGTACGCCCTGATAGAGCTCCAGCGGCTTGTCCAGCAGGTTCTGCGCTTCCAGATACAGGCTCACGTTCGCGGTGATCTTGTAGTCCAGGCTGAAGTCGAGCTGGGTGTTGGGCGCCACATGGATGTCGTAGGCGCGGCTGTCGCCGAGGGTATCCAGGTATTCGCTGCGGTAGACCGCCGCCACGCGGGTGCTGAAGCCCGCTTTCTCGTAGCCGACATGGGCGCTGTACACGTGCCTGGAGGCGCGCGGCAGCATGAAGTCGTCGCGCTCGCGGCCGGCCAGGCCGGGGTCGAAGTCGGTGTCCAGCCAGGTGCCACTGGCGCCCACCAGCAGGCCGTCCCAGCCGGACGGCAGGAAGGCGAGCTGCTGCTGCCAATTGAACTCGGCGCCGCGGACGGTGGCCTTGTCGCCGTTGATCACCCGGGTCACTTCATAGCCCGGGTAGGCCGGGTCGTTGTTGCTGAGCGTGCTGACGATGTAGCCGTCGATCGACTTGTGGAACAGCCCCAGCGATACGATGCCGGTGCTGCCGATGTACTTCTCCATCGACAGGTCCAGGTTCCTGGATTCGTACGGGTCCAGCTGCGGGTTGCCCAGTCGCACTTCCTCATCGCCCCGGTTCAGGCCCACGCGCGGGGCAATGTCGCCGAATGACGGGCGCGACACGGTCTTGTTGGCGGCCGCACGCAGCACCCAGTCGCTGCCGGCGTCGTAGCGCAGGTGCAGGCCAGGCAGCACGCTGGTGTAGCTGCGGCTGACGTTCAACGGGGTGACTGTGTAGCTGCGGCCATTGCTGGCCACGTCCACGCTGTTGCCGGTGGCCGCGAACCGGGTGTTCTCCACGCGCACGCCGCCGATGATGCGCAGCGCGCCGATATCCCAGGTGCCCATCGCATAGCTGGCGAAGATGTCTTCACTGGCGGTGTAGTCCTCTTCCAGCGAGGCCATCGCATTGCCGCCTGCGTCCTGCGGACGTGCGCTGTACTGACCGCCGGACTGCGCCCAGTAGCGACGGATCGCATCCGAACTCATGCCCTGGCCCAGGTTGCCGCCACGGTGATCGGGGGTGGCGGCGGTCCAGTCCGACAGCGCGATCTTCGGGCCGACGCGCAGCTCGCGCTCGTCCACGTTCACGTCACGGTCGCGCCAGCGGCCAAGCAGCCCGACCTTGTAGCTGGACGCATCACCGTCGAAACGCACGTTGATCTGCGCGCTGCGCTCCTGGTCGTTGACCTGCTTGGGTGACAGCACCACGCGGTCGAAGTCGTAGTTGGCGTTGCTGATCCAACCGGCATCGCTGAGCGTGTAGCGCGGAATGCCACTGTTCTGGTCCACGGTGGCGGTCAGGTCGTCGCCGTTGTACTTGAAGCGCGCTTCCATCTCGTCGTTGACGCGCTCTTCGGTGCGCGTGTAGCCGACCTTGTAGTCCACCACCGCGCCCGTCAGCCGGTTCTCGCCGCCGAGGCTGGCGGCGAAGGTGTTTTCCTTCTTGGTGCGGTAGCGCATGCGCTTCTGGATCGCATCGGCCGGGAGTTCGTCGATGGTGTACTGGTTGTTGCCGCGCGCGGTCACCTCGCCATCACCGAAATTGAAAAGGGTGCGCTGGCGGGTCTCGGCATCGTCGAACTGGCTGTACAGCGTGCGCAGGTAGTAGCGGTTGTCGTCGTCGGGGCGCCAGTCGAAGTTGAGGTTGGCGCCGATGCGCTTGCGCTCGATCTCGTACTTGCGCTGCTGCAGGCTGTTGGCGAACAGATCGTCATCGGCGCCGCCGTCGAACGTGCCGTACTCGACCTCGGTGTTGTCCGACTCGAACGTGCGGTTCTGGTAGTTCACGCCCAGCGCGACGCCCAGGGTGTCGCCGAACACTTCGCTGTAGTTGATGGCCGCCTTGGGGCTGGTGTTGCCGGAGAGCTGCTGGTGGCTGGCTTCGACCTTGCCGCGCAGGCTGCGTCCTTCACGGTCGAAAGCCGACGCCGACTCGACCAGGATCGCGCCGCCGATGGCATCGCCGGGCATGTCCGGGGTGGGCGACTTGACCACGCGCAGGCGCTCGGTCGAGTCGGAGGGAATCACGTCCAGCGGCGCGGCGCGGCTGGAATCTTCCGGGGTGCCGATGGCGATGCCATCGACGCTGACGCTGTTCAGCGCCGCGTCCAGGCCACGGATGACCACGAAGCGCCCCTCGCCCTGGTCGCGGGTCACGCTCACGCCCGGCAGGCGCTGCAGCGACTCGGCCACATTCTTGTCCGGGTACACCCCCATCGCGTCGGAGGAGACGGCATCTTCGATGGCGTCGCTGCTGCGCTTGAGGTCGACCGCGCGGGTCTGCGACTCCAGCTGCGGCCGGACTTCAATGCGATCCAGATCGATCGCCTCGGCGCCGGCGGCCGCGGTCGCGACTGCCGTATCGGCGGCGAAAGCGGACGGACTGGCCATGACCAGCAACGACAGGCTGATGGCCAGCCCCAACGGTGACTTCTTCTGCACAGCTATCCCCAACGGTGTAAAGATTGGGTCAGCACGGTATGTCCGGCAGGTTGCATGGGCATGACACCGGGGGCAGCGCGCACGTCCGGGCGCTGGTCGTTGGGCTTTGGGTGGGGTTGCGGCACACTAGGCGCCTCCCCTCTTTTTCAGCCCCTGTCCCATGAAAATCGTCGAAGTGCGCCATCCGCTGGTGCAGCACAAGATCGGCCTGATGCGCGATGCCTCCCTGAGCACCAAGGACTTCCGCGAACTGGCCAACGAGCTCGGCGGCCTGCTCGCCTACGAGGCCACCGCCGACCTGGAGACCGAAGCCCACACGATGGCCGGTTGGGCCGGCCCGGTGACGGTGCAGCGCATCGCCGGCGCCAAAATCACCGTGGTGCCGATCCTGCGCGCCGGGCTGGGCATGCTCAGCGGCGTGCTGTCGCTGATCCCGGCGGCGCGCGTCAGCGTGGTCGGCCTGCAGCGCGATGAGGAAACCCTGCAGCCGGTGCCCTACTTCGAACGCCTGACCGGCCGCCTCGAAGAGCGCGACGCGCTGATCCTGGACCCGATGCTGGCCACCGGCGGCACCCTGATCGCCACGATCGACATGCTCAAGCGCGCCGGCGCCCGCCGCATCAAGGGCATCTTCCTGGTCGCCGCACCGGAAGGCATCGCCGCCGTGCAGGCCGTGCATCCGGACGTCGAGATCTTTACCGCCGCCATCGATGCCCAGCTCAACGAGAAAGGCTACATCCTGCCGGGCCTGGGCGATGCGGGCGACCGCATCTTCGGTACCCGCGTCGCCGGCTGATCCGACGCACCGCGCCGGCCGTGGTTTCCACGTGCTGGCGCTTCACACCGCCTATGCCCCCCGGGGCGGACGCTGCGCGCATCTCAACCCGTGCGTGGAGCCTGCGATGAAGACCCTCCCCCTGCTCGCCTGCCTGCTGTTGCTCGGCAGTCCGGTGATCGCCGCCGCCGCCACGCCCCAGCAGCAGCGCATGGCCGACTGTTCGGCCAAGAACAAGGGCAAGACCGGCGAGGACTACAAAACCGCGCAGAAGGCCTGCCTGAGCGGCCCCGCCGCCCCGGCCACCACGCCGCAGGAACGCATGAAGACCTGCAATGCCGATGCCGCCGCCAGGAAGCTGGCCGGCGACGCCCGCAGGACCTTCATGAGCAGTTGCCTGAAAGCGCATTGACCGCAGGCAGCGGGGGGCCTGTCTCCCACCCCTGCGCCCCGGCAGAGCCGACCGTTGCTCGGCTGCTGTTCGCACCGGACATCAACACGCCTGCACTGCGCGCGATAGCCGGCCAGAGGCCGGCTCTACGACGACGTCGGTCAAACACACGCGATGCGGCACGATGCCGGCAGGCGGCTCCCGTGTGGCTTACGCCAGCGCACGCGCCTTGAGCTCGCCCTGCTCGTGGGCGGTGCCGAAGCGGCCCTTCTCATCGCGCGTGACCTGGGCCAGCGCGCACTGCGGGTCGTGGGTGAAGAACAGGTGCACGTTGCGCGCCAGTTTGTCCTCCAGGAAGCTGCGCTTCTCGTCGATCAGCAGCTCGGCATTGCGGTCGTAGCCCATCGTGATCGGCACATGCACCCAGGAACGGCCGGGAATCAGGTCTGCGCAGAACACCACACCGCCCCGCGCCTGCCCGTCCACCTGCTCGGGTCCCACGATCTCGGCCAGCATCAGCCCCGGCGTATGGCCATCGCTGAAGGTGAAACGCACGCTTTCGCCAAGCGCCTGTGAATAGGGGCCGTCGACGATCTCCAGGCGGCCGCTGGCCTGCAGCAGGCCTGGCAGCTCTGGAATGAAACTGGCGCGGTCGCGCGGGTGCGGATGCAACGCGCGCTCCCAGTGTCCGGCACCGACCAGGAACGTGGCGTTGGGGAACAGCAGTTCCGGCGCGCGCCCTTCGCTCCACGGCGCCAGCAGCCCGCCTGCATGGTCGAAATGCAGGTGGCTGAGCACCACGACATCCACGTCTTCATGTTCGAAGCCGGCTTCGCGCAGCGATTCGATCAGCACGTGGCTGGATTCCTGCACGCCGTAGCGGTCGCGCAGCCGGGGTTCGAAGAACGCGCCGATGCCGGTTTCAAACAGCACCGTCTTGCCGGCCAGCGGGCTCGCCAGCAGCGCGCGACAGGCCAGCTCGATGCGATTGAGCTTGTCCGGTGCCGCCCATTTTTCCCATACGGCGCGCGGCGCGTTGCCGAACATCGCGCCGCCGTCGAGCTTCTGTGAATTGCCGCGAATGGACCAGAGTTTCATGCGGAAAGTATCGTGCCGTCGCCGTTAAATATTCGCTAGTCAACCCGATCCGGCGCGAACGAAAAACCCCGTCCACAGGACGGGGCTTTTCATCGGTGGTGTGGATCAGCGTGCCGGTGAAACCGCGGCGCTGCCCACCGGATTGCGCGGATCGCTGCCGCCACTGAGCACGTTGCTGCGCCGGTTCCATTCCACGGTCTGCAGGTTGCCCCAGACGTGGCTGGAGCCACGGCCGCCGGCCGCGCTGTCGCCGGGCAGATCGACCTTGTGGCCCATCGCCTGGAGCTGCCGGAGGGTGGCATCGTCGAAGGCACCGCTCTCGGCCTCGATCACGTCGGGCAGCCACTGGTGATGGTAGCGCGGCAACGCCGCGACCTGCTGGGCGTCCAGCCCGGCGTCGTAGCCGAGGATGCCCAGCAGCACCATCGTGATGATGCGGCTGCCGCCCGGCGTGCCGAGTACCACCACCTTGTCCGCCGATTCCATGAAGGTCGGGGTCATCGAGCTGAGCATGCGCTTGCCCGGCTTGGGTGCGTTGGCCGCATACCCCATCACTCCGAAGGCATTGGGCGTGCCCGGCTTCAGCGCGAAATCGTCCATCTCGTTGTTCAGCAGCACGCCGGTACCGGACGGAATCAGGCCCGAGCCATACAGCAGGTTGACGGTCTGGGTGGCGCCCACACGGTTGCCGTCGCGGTCGATGATCGAGAAGTGGGTGGTCTCGTCGTCTTCCAGCGGGGTCGGATTGCCAGACAGCAGATCGCTCGGGGTCGCCTTCTCCGGGTGGATGGTGGCGCGCAGCCCCTGCGCGTAATCCTTGCTGGTCAGTACCTTCTGCGGGATCTGCACAAAGTCCGGATCGCCGAGGAAGAACGTGCGGTCGCGGTAAGCGCGGCGCATGGCCTCGACCACCAGGTGGGTGCGGTGGGCCTCGTCGAGCGTCTTCAGGTCCCAGCCTTCCAGAATCTGCAGCATCGACGCCAGTGCGATGCCACCGGAGGAGGGCGGCGCGGCGGTGGTGACGGTCCAGTCGCGGTACTTGAACACGATCGGCTCGCGCTGCTTGACCCGGTAGCCGGCCAGTTCCTCGGCCGTCCAGCGGCCGCCGGCCTGCTTCACGCCCGCCAGCAGCAGCGCGCCGGTCTGCCCGCGGTAAAAACCGTCGAAGCCCTTGTCGGCCAAGCGCTCCAGGGTGGCGGCCAGTTCCGGCTGCCGGAACACATCGCCTTCGGCGATCGGCTTGCCGTTGCGCAGGTACACCTCGCGCGTGCCGGGATAGCGCTCCATCACCGCGCGGCGCGAGGCATAGCCCTTGGCCATGCGTGCGTACACCGGGAAACCGTCGCGGGCGATGCGGATCGCCGGTTCCAGCGAGGTGCGCAGCGGCAGCCTGCCATGCCTGGACGACAGCTCCACCAGCGCCGCCGGCAGGCCGGGAATGCCGGCCGACCACGCGCCGTTCACCGAGCGGTCGCGGTCCAGCTCGCCCTTCCCGTCCAGGAACGCCTCGGGCGTGGCCGACTGCGGCGCGGTCTCACGCGCGTCCAGCATCACGTCCTTGCCGGTGGCCGCGTCATGCAGCAGGAAGAAGCCGCCGCCGCCCAGCCCTGAACTGATCGGCTCGACCACCGACAGCACCGAGGACACCGCCACGGCGGCATCGAACGCGTTGCCGCCCTTGGCGAGGATCTCCATGCCGGCCTCGGTGGCCAGATGGTGCCCGCTGGCAATCGCCGCGCCCTCCGGGTGCTTGGCCAACGACGCCGGGGTGGATCCAGCAGACCAGGCCACCGGTGCCCACAGCAGCACCAGCAGCAACCAACGACGCGACAGCCTGTTCATTCGGACGGGGACTCCGTGACATACAGTTCGGGATGATCACGCTGCAGCCCATGCAGTTTGGCCAACAGCGCTTCCTGGGTTTCCGGGATGTCCGGATCGGGATCGATGCATTCCACCGGGCAGACGACCACGCACTGGGGTTCGTCGAAGTGTCCCACGCACTCGGTGCAGCGGGCCGGGTCGATCACGTAGATGGTTTCACCCATCGAGATGGCCTGATTGGGGCAGGCCGGCTCACAGACGTCGCAGTTGACGCAGAGCTCATTGATTTTCAGCGACATGGCGTTACTCCACGCCCGCGCCGGCGGAAGAAAACCGGCCAGCGCAGGGCGCCGGCCGATGATCGGCGGCGCCCCGCAGGACGCCGCCCGGGCCGCGCGCGGGGCGCGGCCGCCACTGCACGGGTTACTTGGCTTCGACGAAGATGTACTCGGCGCCGGTCGGCTGCACGATGGACTGCACGCGGGCGTTGTCGGCGGCCTGGCCGATGAACACGACGCGCACGCCCTTCATCGAGTCCGGCGACACGTCCTTGAACACGGTCTGGATCATGTCGGCCATCTTGCCCGAGGCAGACGAACCGAAGGCCAGCATGTTGCCCGGCTGCACGCCACGGGCGACGGCCTGGGTGGCGCTTTCAACCTGGCGCTCGTACTTGTCCTGGAACTGCGGGTCCGATTCCGGCCCGAGGTAATACAGGAACGGGCTGTTGGTGATGTTGCCCATGTTCTGCACGGCCACGGCCTGCAGGTACTTCTTCCAGCCGGCATCGTCGTCCTTGCCCGGGGCGACCAGCGCCTGCTGGGCTTCGGCGACCGGAGCAGCCTCTTCCTTCTTGCAGGCGGTGAAGGCCAGCGCGAACGACGCGATCAGCATGGCACGCATGGTGTTGTTCATGGAATTCCTCCCTTGGTGGTTCTTGGTATGTATGGGTCTGGCGGTTATTGCGTCGGGCCCGACTTCGCTTCCCGGACCCTGCGCAGCGCTTCCAGCACCGACGCGGGAACGAAGCCGGACACGTCGCCGCCCAGACGGGCGATCTCGCGGACCAGCGAAGACGAAATGAAGCTGTGCTGCTCGGCCGGGGTCAGGAACAACGTCTCGACTTCCGGGATCAGATGGCGGTTCATGCTCGCCATCTGGAATTCGTACTCGAAATCGGACACCGCACGCAGGCCGCGCAGCAGCACGCCACCCTGCATGGAGCGCACGAAATGCGCCAGCAACGTATCAAAACCGCGCACTTCCACGTTGCGGTGGTGGGCCAGCGCCTCACGCGCCAGCGACACCCGCAGCTCCAGCGGCAGCGTCGGCCCCTTTGACGGGCTCTGCGCCACACCCACCACCACCTTTTCGAACAGCGGCGCGGCCCGGTTCACCAGGTCGATGTGACCGTTGGTGATCGGATCGAAGGTGCCCGGGTACACGGCAATGCGGCGGTTGGCCACGGTCATACGGCAGCTACACGTTGTGATCTGGTGAAAGTGTAGCAGCGGCGCGGCGGTACAGGGCGAAACGGACCTCCCGGGTGCTCCCCTCGCGGTGCAGCAGCCACGGCGCCGGCAATCGTGGCGCCTGACCGGCCGGCGACTCCACGTACAGCCAGGCATCGGGGGCCAGGTGCGCCGGCAGTCCGGCGATCACCGCGTCCCACAGCCCGGCGGCAAACGGCGGGTCGACGAAGGCGATATCGGCCAGCGCCCCGGCCGGCTGACGCAGCCACTGCAGGGCGTCGGCCTGGACGACCTCCACCAGCCCCTGCGCGCCCAGCCGGGTCACCGACTCGCGCAGCTGCCGGGACAGCCCCCCGTCTTTCTCCACCAAGGTGGCGTGCGCCGCCCCGCGCGACACCGCCTCCAGTCCCAGCGCGCCGCTGCCGGCAAACAGGTCCAGCACCCGCGCCCCGCCCAACCGCGGCATCAGCCAGTTGAACAGCGTCTCGCGGACCCGGTCGCTGCTTGGCCGCAGGCCCGGCGACAGTGGCACGGGCAGCTTCGTCCCACGCCACTTGCCGCCGATGATGCGCACCTGCCCCACCGCCGGTGCTGCGGGCTGACGCGGCGTCATGCCCGGCGCCTGGCTGGACGGGTCGGCAGGGAAAACGGTGCGGCACGGGTCATGGCACAGGGGCAACGGGGAGCGGGCCGACATTCTAAGCGCTGATCCCCGTCGGGCGCGTTTCATGCACCGGAGACGGCGGATGGCACCGCCGCCCGACCCTCCCGCCATTCGCCCAGCCAATGACCGCACCGGATTCAATGCAGACATCTGATCGACAGACGGGCAGTGTCGCGTGCAAGCCCTCCTCCCGTGGAAAAAGGCCCCTGATCAGGACCTCCGAGTGGCCGGCTGCAACCGCGACCTGCATCGCCCCCGAGCCAGGAAGGATACAAACGGCGGGTATCCGCACGCTCTTGAAAACCCACCCCGCCGCCCCTACCCCTTGAGCCAGCCGCCGCGCAGGGCGCGGCATCGTCCAAGGAGCATCGCCACTCATGACCGTGCAGACCCAAAAAGAAACCCTGGGCTTCCAGACCGAAGTCAAGCAGCTGCTGCAGCTGATGATCCACTCGCTGTACTCCAACAAGGAAATCTTCCTTCGCGAGCTGATCTCCAACGCTGCCGACGCCTCGGACAAACTGCGCTTCGAAGCGCTGACCCAGCCGGCCCTTCTTGAGAACGACAGCGACCTGCGCATCCGCGTCAGCTTCGATGCCGATGCCCACACCCTGACCATCGACGACAACGGCATCGGCATGAGCCGTGACGAGGCCATCGCGCACCTTGGCACCATCGCCAAGTCCGGCACGGGCGACTTCCTGCGCCAGCTCTCCGGCGACCAGAAGAAGGACTCCCAGCTGATCGGCCAGTTCGGCGTCGGCTTCTACAGCGCCTTCATCGTCGCCGACCAGGTCGACGTCTACTCGCGCCGCGCCGGCCTGCCCGCCAGCGAAGGCGTGCACTGGTCCTCGCGAGGCGAAGGCGAGTTCGACGTCGAGAGCATCGACAAGCCCGAGCGCGGCACCCGCATCGTGCTGCACCTGAAGGACGACCAGTTCGACTTCGCCGATGGCTGGCGCCTGCGCGGCATCATCAAGAAGTACTCCGACCACATCGGCCTGCCGATCCAGATGGTCAAGAACGCCCACGGCGACGATGCACCGGCCGAGCCCGAGTGGGAAACCGTCAACCGCGCCAGCGCGCTGTGGACCCGTCCGCGCAACGAGATCACCGACGCCGAGTACCGCGAGTTCTACAAGCACGCCGCGCACGACCACCAGGACCCGCTGGCGTGGAGCCACAACAAGGTCGAAGGCAAGCTCGAGTACACCTCGTTGCTGTACGTGCCCGGCCACGCGCCGTTCGACCTCTACCACCGCGATGCGCCCAAGGGCCTGAAGCTCTACGTGCAGCGCGTGTTCGTGATGGACCAGGCCGAGCAGTTCCTGCCGCTGTACCTGCGCTTCATCAAGGGCGTGGTGGATTCCAACGACCTGTCGCTGAACGTCTCGCGCGAAATCCTGCAGTCCGGCCCGGTCATCGACTCGATGAAGGCCGCGCTCACCAAGCGCTCGCTGGACATGCTCGACAAGCTCGCCAAGGACTCGCCGGACGTCTATGCCGGCTTCTGGAAGCAGTTCGGCCAGGTCCTCAAGGAAGGCCCCGCCGAAGACTACGGCAACCGCGAAAAGGTGGCCGGCCTGCTGCGCTTCGCTTCCACCCATGACGCCAGCGGCGAGCAGAGCGTGTCCCTGGCCGACTACGTCGGCCGCATGATCGAAGGCCAGGACAAGATCTACTTCCTGACCGGCGACAGCCATACCCAGGTCAAGGACAGCCCGCATCTGGAAGTGTTCCGCAAGAAGGGCATCGAAGTACTGCTGCTCACCGACCGCATCGACGAGTGGCTGATGGGCTACCTGACCGACTTCGACGGCAAGTCGTTCGTTGACGTCGCACGCGGCGACCTCGACCTCGGCGCGTTGGAGTCGGCGGAAGACAAGCAGGCCCAGGAAGAAGCCGCCAAGGACAAGCAGGCCCTGGTCGAGCGGCTCAAGACCGCGCTCGGCGAGGACGTGGCCGACGTGCGCGTCTCGCACCGCCTCACCGACTCCCCGGCGATCCTGGCCATCGGCGAACAGGACCTGGGCCTGCAGATGCGCCAGATCCTGGAAGCCAGCGGCCAGAAGGTGCCGGACAGCAAGCCCGTGTTCGAGTTCAACCCCGGCCACCCGCTGATCGGCAAGCTCGACCAGGAAGCCGACGCGGCACGCTTCGACGACCTCAGCCGCGTGCTGTTCGACCAGGCCGCCCTGGCAGCCGGCGACACGCTGAAGGACCCGGCCGCCTACGTGCGCCGGCTCAACAAGCTCCTGCTCGAACTGTCCGCGTAAGACCGCGGCACCCGACGATGCCGGCCGCAGGTCGGCATCGTCCTGCCACGACGGGCTCCAGGAAAGTCACATGACCCGGTCGTGCCGGCCAACGGTGGCGACCCACGGTTAGGCGGTTGCGTCCAGCAATGCGCCAAGCATGCCATCGGAGCGCCGGATCACGGCGGCATTGGCCGTGAATGCCAGCACCTCGTTGCGGGCGGCCAGCAGGTCGGTCAACGGGGCCGTCGGGTCCTGGGGCGTGGTGCCCACGACGGACTGCACCCCGCCGGCAGGCGCAGCGCCCCGCAGCACCTGCAGACGCGTCGCGTCGGGCGCGTCCAGGCTGGCCACGTTGTGCGCGGCCACCTGTACGCCCTGCTGGGCCGCACGCATGCCGCTGCCCGCGATTGCCAGAATATTGCCCACCCGGATGCACCCCGGACCGCCCCGTGCGGCCCTCCACCGTCGATAGCGGCCGCCGGGCCGCGCACTTGAGTGCACTCGGGGCTGACAGGCCCGAGTGGTAGCATATCCCTCTGATTTCAGCGCCGAATCCAATGCTCAGTTTCTTCCGTCGCAAAAAGCCCCAGGACGCCCCACAGGACGCGCCCAAGACCCAGCACTACTCGGCTGAAGAGCTGGCCGCCGCGTTCCCGCAGGCGGCTGATGCTGCCGCGCCGCCGGCCCAACCGCCCGCGCCGGTCGTCCCGCCCACCGCGCCCGTGGAATCGACCGCCCCGGCAGCCCCGCCCACCGCGCCTCCGGCATCGACCGCACCGGTCGCCCGGGCCGCCACGCCCCCGGAACCGACCACACCGGTAGTGCCGCCCGCCGGCCAGCGCCCGACCGACCCTGCACCCGTCGTGCAGGTGACCCCGCCGGTCCTGGTCGCCACCGACATCGTGCAGGAAGCCGCTCAGCCGACCGAACTGCCCGTGGCGGCCGCCGCCCCGGCCGCCGACATCCTCGAGCCCGGCGATACCACCGCTCCGGCCGCTCCCGGCAAGCTCGGCTGGCGCGACCGCCTGCGCAACAGCGTCATCGCCCGCAGCTTCGGCGGCCTGTTCTCGCGCAATCCCAAGCTCGACGACGACCTGCTCGACGAGCTGGAAACCGCCCTGATCACCGCCGATGTCGGCGTTGGCGCCACCACCGCGCTGGTCGAGGGCCTGCGCAAGCGCATGAAGGCGCGAGAGTTCGCCGACGCCAAGGCATTGCTGGCCGCTCTTCGCAGCGAGCTGATCGCGATCCTGCAGCCGGTCGCCAGACCACTGGTCATCGACCGCACCGCCAAGCCCTTCGTGGTGCTCACCGTCGGCGTCAACGGGGTGGGCAAGACCACCACCATCGGCAAGCTGGCCAAGCGCTTCAAGGACGACGGCCACAGTCTGATGCTGGCCGCCGGCGACACCTTCCGCGCCGCCGCCGTGGCCCAGCTGCAGGCCTGGGGCGAGCGCAACGGCGTGGCCGTGGTGGCCCAGGGCCAGAATGCCGATGCGGCATCGGTCGCCTTCGATGCGCTGCAGGCCGGCAAGGCACGCGGCACAGAGGTACTGATTGCCGACACCGCCGGCCGCCTGCATACCCAGTCCGGCCTGATGAACGAGCTGGGCAAGATCCGCCGCGTGCTGGGCAAGATCGATCCGGCCGCGCCGCACGAGGTGCTGATGGTGATCGACGGCACCACCGGGCAGAACGCCCTCTCCCAGCTGCGCCAGTTCCACGCGGCGGTCAACGTCACCGGCCTGGTGGTGACCAAGCTGGATGGCACCGCCAAGGGGGGCGTGGTGTTCGCGCTGGCCCGTGAGTTCGGCATTCCGATCCGCTTCGCCGGCATCGGCGAGCGCCCGGAAGATCTGCGCGTGTTCGATCCGGAAGCGTTCGTCGACGCGCTGCTGCCCGAGGCTCTGGGCGGCTGATGCCCGGCGTGGACGGGCGCGGCGACGCCTTCGTCGGCCGCCTGCTGCCGTGGTTCGACGGCCACGGCCGGCATGACCTGCCGTGGCAGCACCCGCGCTCGCCGTACCGGGTGTGGCTGTCGGAGATCATGCTGCAGCAGACCCAGGTCAGTACGGTCATTCCGTACTTTCTGGCGTTCCTGCAGGTCTTCCCCACCCTGCCCGCGCTGGCCGCAGCCAGCAACGACGCCGTGATGGCACGGTGGGCCGGGCTTGGCTACTACGCGCGTGCGCGCAACCTGCATGCCGCCGCGCAACGCTGCGTGGCCGATCACGATGGCGAGCTGCCGCGCGATCTCGACGCGCTGCACGCCCTGCCCGGCATCGGCCGCAGTACCGCCGCTGCAATCCTCAGCCAGGCCTGGAACGATCGCCATGCGATCCTCGACGGCAACGTCAAACGCGTGCTCACCCGCTATCACGGCATCGACGGCTTTCCCGGTCTGCCCGCCGTGGAGAAGGTGCTCTGGGGGCTGGCAGAGGCGCACGTACAGCACGTTCCCGACGGTCGCATGGCCGACTACACGCAGGCGCAGATGGATCTGGGCGCTACCGTATGCACCCGCAGCCGTCCCGCCTGTGTGATCTGCCCGTTGCAGGACGATTGCGTGGCGCGCCGTGAAGGCCGCACCGACCGGTTGCCCACGCCCAAACCAGGCAAGGCACTGCCCGAGCGCGAGGCCGTGGCCCTGCTGCTGCGCGATGGCCGCGGCCGCGTGCTGCTGCAGAAGCGGCCGGATACCGGCATCTGGGCGCAGTTGTGGACGCTGCCCCAGGCCGAGCATGGCAGCGCGCTGCAGGACTGGTTCGACGCGCACCTGCACGGCTCGCTGGACGACGCGGAGGCGCTGCCGGTGCTGGAACACACCTTCAGCCATTACCGCCTGCACCTGCAGGTGCTGTCCTGCCAGGTGGACGGCCTGCGCGCCGATGTCCCGGGCCTGCGCTGGGTCGCTCCAGTGGACCTGCCCACGCTCGGCCTGCCCGCACCGATCCGCAAGCTGCTCGACACCGGCGCGCCGCCCGCCTCGCCCAAGCGCCGTACAATGCGACGCGCGTCCTCCCCACCCGTTTCCGAGTAAGCCCATGCCCCGCACCGTTTTCTGCAAGTACGAACAACGCGACACCGACGGCCTGGACTTCGTGCCCTATCCCGGCGATCTCGGCCAGCGCATCTTCAATCACATCGGCAAGAGCGCGTGGGCCGCATGGCTGGCGCACCAGACGATGCTGATCAACGAGAACCGGCTGTCGCCGCGCGATCCCAGGCACCGCGCGTTCCTGGAAGAAGAGCTGGTCAAGTACCTGTTCTCCGGCGGCGCAGAAAAGCCGGCCGGTTACGTCGCGCCGGAGGCGTGAGGCCGCTGTGCCGGCCAGTGGCCGGCACCTGCACGGCAGGTCGCGGTTCGCCTTACGGCTCCCGCTCCTGCAGCTTCGCCTGGCGCATGTCCTGTTCGGACGCGCGCAGCGCCTTGATGTCCAGTTTCTGGATGCTGCGGATGAAGCACGGCATGTTCATCGGGCCCGAGGTCGGGTCGCGGACCAGGACCTTGTCGAAGCGCGATGACACCCGTCCGGTGCGGCTGGTCAGCGCGATCTCCAGCGCGTAGTCCAGGCCCTGGCACGGGCCGGTCAGCTCGAGCAGATAGGCCTCGCTCGGGCGCGTCCATACCGCCAGCGCACTGTCGCCCAGTTCGGTCCAGCCATTGATGCCGCCATACAGCGGCATGTCCTGCTGCGGCGGTGCCGCATGGGCGCGGTACAGCGACAGCTTCTGCTCGGACGTCAGGCGACCACTGGTCGCACAGGCGGACAGGGCCAGGCACAGGGCGACGGCAACATGGGCTTTCATGGAACCTCCGGCGGGGTGGGCTGCAGGCATCATGCGCCCCCCGGGATGATGCCGGCGCATGCAGCCCGCCGGCAGTTCAGCGCCTGGACGGGGTGCTCAGACCTGGTCGTGCGACAAGGCGTGCAGGCGACCTTCGCGCAGTTCCAGCACGCGGTCCAGCTTGCGTGCCAGGCTGCGGTCGTGGGTCACCAGCACCAGACTGGTGTGGTGGGCGCGGTTGAGCTCCAGCATCAGGTCGAACACGGTCGCGGCGGTCTTGTCGTCCAGGTTGCCGGTGGGCTCGTCGCCCAGCACGCAGGCCGGCCGGTTGACCAGCGCGCGGGCCACGGCGGCGCGCTGGCGCTCGCCACCGGACAGCTCGCTGGGCTTGTGCTCCAGGCGGTGGCCCAGGCCGACCGACTCCAGCAGCAAACGGGCGCGCGCCTGTGCATCGGCCACGTCCGCACCGCCCAGCAGCACCGGCATCATCACGTTCTCCAACGCGGTGAATTCGGGCAGCAGGTGATGGAACTGGTACACGAAGCCCAGCGTGCGGTTGCGCAGGCTGCCGCGCGCTGCATCGGAGAGCTGCGACATGCGCACGCCAGCCACCAGCACCTCGCCCGCCGTGGGCAGGTCCAGGCCACCAAGCAGATGCAGCAGGGTGCTCTTGCCGGCACCGGAGGCGCCGATGATCGCGACCGTCTCGCCGGTGTTGACGCTCAGGTCCAGGCCATCGAAGACCGGGGTCTGCATGCGCCCTTCGGAATAGGTCTTGCCCAGGCGCTCGGCGCGGAGCACTTCCTGGCCGCGGACGCTCACGTCATGCCCGATCACATCATTCATAACGCAGGGCCTCCGCCGGCTGGGTGCGGGCAGCGCGCCACGCGGGATACAACGTCGCCAGGAAGCTCATGACCAGTGCGACCACCGTGATGATGATGATGTCCGGCGCCTGCATGTCGGTGGGCAGGCCGGTGATGTAGTAGACGTCCTCGGGCAGCAGCTTGACGTTGAACACCGTCTCGATCGCACCGAGGATGCGTTCGAGATTCAAGGTCAGGGTGATGCCGCCGATCACGCCCATCACGGTACCGAAGATGCCGATCAGCGAGCCCTGCACCATGAAGACCTGCATCACCCCGCCCGGGGTCAGGCCAAGCGTGCGCAGGATCGCGATGTCGGCCTGCTTGTCGGTGACCAGCATCACCTGCGAGGACACCAGGTTGAAGGCCCCCATCGCGATGATCAGCGACAGCAGGATGCCCATCACCACTTTTTCCATGCGCAGCGAGTGGTACAGGTTGGCGTTCTGCTGGGTCCAGTCGCTGACCCGGTAGGCCCCGTGCAGCGCATGCGCCAGATCCAGGCCGACATCCAGCGCCTTGTCCATGTCGTGCAGCTTCAGGCGCACGCCGGTCGCGCCATCGATGCGCAGGACACGCTCCAGGTCGCTCATGTTGGCGTAGGCCACGCCGCGGTCGATCTCGTTGTAGCCGGCCTCGAAGATGCCGCTGACGGTGAAGCGCTTCAGCCGCGGCATCGCGCCCATCGGCGTGCCCTGCACTTCGGCCAGCGTCACCACCACGGTGTCGCCGACATCCACGCCGAGCCAGATGGCCAGTTCACTGCCCAGCAGCAGGTTGTAGCTGCCGGGGGTCAGGCTGTCGTAGCTGCCGCGCTTGAGCTTCTGATTGATGACCGAGACCGTGGGCTCCAGCGCCGGGTCGATGCCCTGCACGATCGCGCCCTGCACGCGTGGACCGCTCAGCATGGCCTGGATCTCGATGTACGGCGCGGCACCGGCCACGCGCGGGTCCTTCATGGCCAGATCCACCGACCGCTGCCAGTCGGCCATCGGCGCGCCGTCGCTGGTGATGGTGGTATGCGCGGACATCTGCAGCAGGCGGTCGCGGATCTCCTTCTGGAAGCCGCTCATCACCGCCAGGGTGGTGATCAGCACGGTCACGCCCAGCGCGATGCCAAGGATGGACGCCATCGAGATGAAGGAGATGAAGCCGTTGCGACGTTTGGCGCGCAGGTAACGCAGGCCGATTGCGACAGGTATGGGTTTGAACATGCAGGTGTGCCGGACAATTCAGGCTATGGTGCCATTGCGCGACGTGAACGGGAAATGCAGCGGGTGCCGACGGCCAGTCGCAGTTCACGTCGCTGCGCCGCCGACAGGGTATCGGGCCAGAACAGCAGTGCGTGCCGGCGCCACCCCTGCCGCCAGCGAAGCTGGACCAGCGGTCCCCGGAACCGCACCACGAAGGCCTCGACCGGCCTGCCGTCCACCATGACGGCCGCCTCGCCAGGCGGAACAAGCAGGTGCCGGGGACGCCGCCGGACCTGACCTGCCGCTTCGACAAGGGACGCCATCACGACCGTCCCGGCCACCCACTGCCAGTGCGGCGACGGCAGATCGCTCATCGACAGCGCCCAGGGCACGAGCATCGCCAGCAGGACCTGCACGCGGCATTGCCTGCGCGAGGGCCGCCATTCAAGCCGGCAGGGCGCGGATCCTGGCGATGAGCGCGGCCGGCTCGGCATGGGGGCACTCCTCGTAGCCCATGAACCACCGCCACAGCCTATCGTCCTCGCATTCCAGCAGGAACAGGAAAACCTCGCGCTCTGCAGTCGGCGCACCGGCCCATTCGCGGTCAAGGTAACGCTCGAACAGCTGGTCCAGCTCACGCATGCCACGGCGGCAGCGCCAACGCAGCTTTTTCAGCAGGGTTGCTTCATCCATCGGTGTGGCTCCTTGAACGACAAGGCCTTAAACGGTAAAGCCGAGCATGGCTCGGCTTTACCTTTTCGGTTCAGCCGGGCAGAGCCCGGCGCTACAGAGCCGCGGGCAGAGCCCGGCGCTACGGAGCCGCGGGCTGAGCCCGGCGCTACGTCAGGCGCGGCGCGCCATCATCAGCTTCTTGATCTCGGCGATGGCCAAGGCCGGGTTCAGGCCCTTCGGGCAGGTCCGGGCGCAGTTCATGATGGTGTGGCAGCGGTACAGCTTGAACGGATCTTCCAGGTCGTCCAGACGCGCCCCGGTGTCCTCGTCGCGCGAATCGACGATCCAGCGGTAGGCCTGCAGGAGGATCGCCGGGCCCAGGTAACGCTCACCGTTCCACCAGTAGCTCGGGCAGCTGGTCGAGCAGCAGGCGCACAGAATGCACTCGTACAGCCCGTCCAGCTTCTTGCGGTCTTCCGGCGACTGCAGGCGCTCGCGATCCGGCGGCGGCGGGGTCTGGGTGCGGATCCACGGCTTGATCGACGCGTACTGCGCGTAGAAGTGGGTCAGGTCCGGCACCAGATCCTTGACCACGCTCATGTGCGGCAGCGGATAAATCGGCACTTCGGCCTTGCCGCAGTCAGCGATGGCGCGGGTGCAGGCCAGCGTGTTGGTGCCATCGATGTTCATCGCGCACGAACCGCAGATGCCCTCGCGGCACGAACGACGGAAGGTCAGGGTCGGATCAATCTCGTTCTTGATCTTGATCAGCGCGTCCAGAACCATCGGGCCGCACGCGTCCAGATCGATCTCGTAGGTATCGGTACGCGGGTTGCTGTCGTCGTCGGGATTCCAGCGGTAGATCTTGAACGTACGGGTGTTCTTCGCGCCGCTCTTGGCGGGGAAGTGCTTGCCCTTTCCGATCTTGGAATTCTTGGGGAGGGAAAACTCGGCCATGGCTGTTCTCGTTGGCTCAGGCGGCTCGCGCTGCGATGCAGGCGCGGCTAGCACGGAAGATGAGGAAGTCGACACCGCCGGCCCGCAGCGCGCGCACCACCCCACCCGTGTGGGCGGAGGAAGTGGCAGGCACTGCGTGGCCGGAGGTCATGCCGAAGGTCGCTTAGTAGACGCGCGGCTTGGGCGGGACCACGTCCACGTCCTTGCTCAGCGTGTACATGTGGACCGGACGGTAGTCGAACTCGCACTTGCCCTTCTCGTCGACGCTGACCAGCGTGTGCTTCTGCCAGTTGACGTCGTCGCGGTCCGGATAGTCTTCATGCGCGTGCGCGCCGCGGCTTTCCTTGCGCTGTTCGGCCGAGTTGATCGTCGCCACCGCGTTGAGCAGCAGGTTGTTCAGCTCGTAGGTTTCGATCAGGTCGGAGTTCCACACCAGCGAACGGTCGGAGACCTTGACGTCCTGGAAGGAGTCGAAGATCTCGGCCATCTTGCCGCAGCCTTCCTGCAGGGTCTTGCTGGTACGGAACACCGCCGCGTCGTTCTGCATGGTGCGCTGCATGCGGTCGCGGATGACCGAGGTCGGGGTGTCGCCGTTGGCGTAGCGCAGCTTGTCCAGCAGGCCGAGCGCCTTGTCGCAGGCGTCCGACGGCAGGGTCTTGTGCGACTGGCCCGGCTTGATGGTATCGGCGCAGCGGTTGGCCACCGCACGCCCGAACACCACCAGATCCAGCAGCGAGTTGGAGCCCAGGCGGTTGGCACCGTGCACCGACACGCAGGCTGCTTCGCCGATGGCGTACAGGCCCGGCACCACGGCATCGGGGTTGTCGCCAACCTTGCGCACGACTTCGCCGTGGTAGTTGGTCGGGATGCCACCCATGTTGTAGTGCACGGTCGGGATGACCGGAATCGGCTGCTTGTGCACGTCGACGCCGGCGAAGATGCGCGCGCTTTCGGCGATGCCCGGCAGCTTGTCGTCGATCACGCCCGGGCCGAGGTGGGTCAGGTCGAGCAGGATGTGGTCCTTGTGCTCGCCGACGCCGCGGCCTTCGCGGATTTCGATGGTCATCGAACGCGACACCACGTCGCGCGAGGCCAGGTCCTTGTAGTGCGGTGCGTAGCGCTCCATGAAGCGCTCGCCGTTGCTGTTGCGCAGGATGCCGCCTTCGCCACGCACGCCTTCGGTGATCAGGCAGCCCGCGCCGTAGATGCCGGTCGGGTGGAACTGCACGAACTCCATGTCCTGCATCGGCAGGCCGGCGCGCATGACCAGACCGCCGCCGTCGCCGGTGCAGGTGTGGGCCGAGGTGGCGCTGAAATACGCGCGGCCGTAACCGCCGGTGGCCAGCACCACGCCGTGGGCGCGGAACAGGTGCAGCGAGCCGTCGGCCATGTCCAGGGCAAGCACGCCGCGGCACACACCTTCCTCATCGAAGATCAGGTCGAGCGCGAAGTACTCGATCATGAAGCGCGCGTTGTGCGCCAGCGACTGCTGGTACAGCGTGTGCAGCATGGCGTGCCCGGTGCGGTCGGCCGCGGCGCAGGTGCGCTGCGCGGACGGGCCTTCGCCGTACTTGGTGGTCATGCCACCGAACGGGCGCTGGTAGATCTTGCCCTCTTCGGTACGGCTGAACGGCACACCGTAGTGTTCCAGTTCGATGATGGCCGGAATCGCTTCGCGGCACATGTACTCGATGGCGTCCTGGTCACCCAGCCAATCCGAGCCCTTGATGGTGTCGAAGAAGTGGTAGCGCCAGTCGTCCTCGCCCATGTTGCCCAGCGCGGCGGAAATACCGCCCTGCGCGGCCACGGTGTGCGAGCGGGTCGGGAAAACCTTGGTCAGGCAGACGGTCTGCAGGCCCTTGGCGGCAAGACCGAACGTGGCGCGCAGACCGGCACCGCCGGCGCCGACCACGACCATGTCGTACTTGTGTTCCGTAATCTTGTAAGCGGACATCTAATCTGGATTCCTGTCTTGGTGCCTGGACTCAGGCAACGCCGAGCGCAATGCGGGCGACCGCAAAAACACTGACGATCGCGCCGAGCACGGCGATGAACTTCACCGTGGTCTGCAGCGCCAGGGCCAGCAGCGAGTTGTGGATGTAGTCTTCCAGCACGACCTGCAGGCCGAGCTGGGCGTGCCAGAACATCGCGACCAGGAAGCCGACCAGCAGGACCGCGTTCCACGGCTTGGACACCGCTTCGGTGGCGGTCACGTAATCGGCGCCGATCAGGCTCAGCACGAACACCAGGAACCAGATGGTCAGGCCCACCAGCGCGGTGGCGGTCAGGCGCTGCATCACGAAATGCTCGGTGCCGGTCTTGGCAGCGCCAAGGCCACGCACGTTCTTCAGCGGGGTACGGAACTTGTTCATGCGGTGGCTCCGGCGAACACATAGGCCCAGACCAGCGCGGTGATCACCAGGCTGGCGAAGACCGAGACCCAGCTGCTGCGCACAAAGGCGGGAATGGAGAAGCCGATCGCGAAGTCCTGCACGATGTGGCGGATGCCATTGCACAGGTGGTAGGCAAAGGACCACGTCCATGCGAACAGGAACAGCTTGCCGTACCAGCTGCCGGCATGGCCGGTGAAGCAGTTCCAGGATTCAGGGCCCATCATCAGGGCGAGCAGGCCGCCCGCAATGATCAGGGCTCCAACAGACAGAAAGATGCCGGTGGCTCGATGCAGGATCGAGGTGGCCATCTGAATCTGCCAGCGATACACCTGAAGGTGCGGGGAAAGGGGACGTTCTCTGGCGGCCATTCGCTGGGCTCGTTGTCTCGGCTGGGCGGCGCAATGCCGCGTTGGCTCAATGCTGATCAAAAATCGATGCAGCGTCCGTTTTTCTCCCAGTCTCCATACCGCACCGGATCAAGTCCGCCGCGGCCACCAATCTCCACGGGCACCGCGGGGGTCTCGGGAAGCGGCTGCTTCTGCTCGACCTGCGGGGCTGGGGAGTCGGATTCTGGAGTGGGGGTTGTTTGGCCTATCATGGGTGGTCTCGCAACGCACAAATTTTAGACCCCGTTCACGTGCCTGACAACCTGCCCCCTGCTTTCGTCGGATATCCGGCCCTCTCCGGTCACCAGCTGCTCAGCCTGGAAGGCCCCGATGCGGCCGCATTCGCGCATGCCCAGTTCGCCAGCGACGTCACTGCCCTGCCCCTGCGGCATTGGCAGTGGAGCGCCTGGCTGAGCGCCAAAGGCCGCACCATTGCTGTGTTTCAGCTGATCCGCCTGGACCAGACGCAGGTGGTGCTGGTGCTCGCCGACGGCGATGCCGATGCGATTGCGTCGCAGTTGCAGCGCTTCGTGTTCCGCCGCAAGGTGAAACTGACGGTGCGTACCGATCTGGGCGTGGCCGGCAGCTTCACTGCGCCGGAAGCCGCCTCCGGCGCCGCCATCGCGGTGCTCGGCGAGACGCTCGAACTGGATGTGGGCAGCGATGCCCTGCCCCGGACACTGCGCATCGCCGCCCTGGACGACACGGTGCTGGCAGATGACCCGGCATTCGCGCTCGCCTGGCGCCAGGCCGATCTGCGCTACGGCGTGCCGCGCCTGGACGTCGATCAACGCGAACAGTGGACGCCACAGCAGCTGGGCCTGGATCGACTGAACGGCTACAGCGTCAAGAAGGGCTGCTATCCCGGCCAGGAAATCGTGGCGCGCACGCATTTCCTCGGCAAGGCCAAGCGGGCGCTGCAGCTGCTGCGGGTGGGCGCCGGCATCACCAGCGGCGCGCAGGTCCAGCAGAATGGCGCGGCGATCGGCACCGTGGTCAGCGTGGCTGGCGAACTGGCGCTGGCAGTGCTGCCGCTGGAGATCGCCAGCGATCCGCTGGAGATCGGCGGCGTGGAAGTGGCCTCGCTGCCCCTGCTGGACGGCCTGGCGCGGTAAGTGCGTGGACCCGGCCCTCGGCCGGCGTCCCCGTCATCCGTGCTGCTGACCGGCCAAGGCGGGGTGGGTGCGGACCCTTGGTCCGCCCACCTGAGGCCTCAGGCGTCGTGGTTCAACCGCTCGCCGGTCTCCGCATCGAAGAAGTGCAGCCCCTTCGGCTGGATCGCCACGCGGATCGACTCGCCGACCTGCGGCAGGGCCTGCGGCGCCACGCGCATCACCAACGGCTGGCCGCCACTGGTCATGTTCACGAAGATCTCGTTGCCCACCGGCTCGATGCCGTCGATGGTCGCCTCGAAGCCCGTCGCATCCTCGGCCGCGGCCGGCTGCAGATGCTCCGGACGCACGCCCACGGCGATGGTCCGGCCGATCCAGCCCGCATCGACTGACGCCTGGCCCAGCGGTGCGGTCAGCGCCGCCTCCTGCACGACCACGCCGCGGTCATTGCGCTGCAGGGTGCCGCGAAGCACGTTCATCGCCGGGCTGCCCAGGAAGCCGGCCACAAACAGGTTGGCCGGGCGGTCGTAGAGCGCCATCGGCGTATCGATCTGCTGGATGATGCCGTCCTTGAGCACCACGATGCGCTGGCCCAGCGTCATCGCTTCCACCTGGTCGTGGGTGACGTAGATCATCGTCGTGCCCAGCTTGCGATGCAGCTGCGCGATCTCGGTACGCACACTGTGACGCAGCTTGGCATCCAGATTGGAGAGCGGCTCGTCCAGCAGGAACACCGCCGGCTCGCGCACCAGCGCGCGACCCAGCGCAACGCGCTGGCGCTGGCCGCCGGACATCGCCTTGGGCAGCTTGTCGAGCATCTCGGTCAGGCCCAGCGTCTGCGCCGCCTCGTTGACCCGCCTGCTGATCGTGGCCTTGTCGTGACCGCGCAGCTTCAGGCCGAAGGCGAGGTTCTCGGCCACGGTCATATGCGGATACAACGCATAGCTCTGGAACACCATTGCGATATCGCGATCCTTCGGCGCCACATCGTTGACCACGCGGTCGCCGATGGTCAGCGTACCGCCGCTGATCTCCTCCAGCCCGGCGACCATGCGCAGCAAGGTCGACTTGCCGCAGCCGGACGGCCCGACCAGCACCATCAGTTCGCCATCGGCCACCTCGAAGGTCGCGCCCTGCACGGCCACCTGACCGTTGTCGTAGACCTTGCGAACCCCCTGCAACTGCACTTTTGCCATATCACCATTCCAGTCCGCCCGGACTCCGGGCTGTTATGCGGAACTGCCCTCGGCCCTCCCGATGGCAGGTCGATGGCGTGGTGCCGCATGACGGCGACCACTGCAATCGAATACAGTCTGCGCATTCTGCCATGTAAACGTTTTCACGTGGCACTATCCGATGGTCGGCAACGACGTCGGCGCCAGCGGGGCGGTTTCCTCCCCTGCGCGCCGGGTCGTCAGGCCGTCACGCCAGGCCCGTCGGGTGGACGATGCCGCGATCGCAACATGCGGTCAACGTACCCACCCGTACCCCCGAGAACATAGACGAGAAGCGATTGACAACGATGTCACCCGGATCTGAAACTCGAGCGATGCACGACACCCTCTTCCTGTTTGGCGCCACAGGCGATCTGGCCCAGCGTTATCTGTTCCCATCGCTGCTGCGACTGCTCGGCGACGGCCTGCTCCCCGAAGACTTCAAGGTCCGTGCGCTGGCGCTGTCGCCGCACGACACCGAGGCCTTCCGCGAAATCCTGCGGCCGCGCCTGCAGCAGGCCATGCCGATGGCCAGCCAGGAGGACATCCAGTCGCTGCTGCAGCGCATCGACTACCGTTCGGTAGACCTGCGCGACCCACAGTCCGTCGCCGACTCGGTGCGCGATCTGGTCAACCGCCGCTGCGTGAGCTACCTGGCGATCCCGCCGGGCCTGTACATCTCCACCTGCGAAGGCCTGGCCCTGGGCGGCGCGCTGGCGGCCCCGCACCGGCTGATGCTCGAGAAGCCGATCGGCAGCGACAGCGCCAGCGCCGAGGAGATCATCTCCACCATCGGCCAGTGGATCGACGAAGACCGCGTGTTCCGCCTGGACCACTACCTGGGCAAGGCAGCAGTGCAGAACCTGATCGCGCTGCGCTTCGGCAACACGCTGCTGGAAGCGGTCTGGAACCGCAATTACATCGAGTCGGTGCACATCCTGGTGGCCGAGAGCGAGGGCGTGGACGGCCGCGATGCGTATTACGCCCGCTCCGGTGCGCTGCGCGACATGGTCCAGAGCCACATTCTGCAGTTGCTCTGCCTGGTGGCGATGGAGCCGCCGGCGTCGCTGGAAGCCGACCGCATCCGCGACGAGAAAGTCAAAGTGCTGCGCTCCCTGCGCCCCCTGGATGCCACGCACGCCGCGCGCGACAGCGTCCGCGGCCGCTACACCGCCGGCACCATCAACGGCCAGCCCGCGCAGGCCTACCAGCCGCCTGAAGGCAGCGACGTGGAAACCTTTGCCGGGGTCACCGCGCACATCGACAACTGGCGCTGGTCCGGGGTGCCGTTCCATCTCGTCACCGGCAAGCGCCTGGCCGAGCGCACCACCCGCGTGGTGGTCACGCTCAAGCCGGTCACGCACTGGCTGTTCGAGCGCCCGGACCGCGGCAATGCCACGCCCAACCGCATTACGTTCCAGCTGCAGCCGCAGGAGAACATCGAGCTCGGCCTGATGAGCAGCCTGGCCGGCCCGGAATGGGGCGCGCTGGAACTGCACCCGCTGGAGCTGGAGCTGTCGGTACCCACGGGCCTGCACCGCCGCATCGCCTACGAACGGCTGTTCCTGGACGCCTTCAACGGCAACCACGCGCTGTTCGTGCGCGACGATGAAGTGCGCGCCGCCTGGGCCTGGATCGACAGTGTCAGCGATGCCTGGAAAGCCGCGGCCCTGCCGCTGCAGCCCTACCCCGCCGGCCAGTGGGGCCCGGAGGAGGCAATCGGCTTCCTGCCTGCCGACGTGGACGCCGATGCCGGCAAGGATCGCGCATGAGCGGGGCGTCACAACCGGTGCTGGTCGCCGATATCGGGGGCACCAATGCCCGTTTCGCGCTGGCCGACACGGCGCAGGCCGCGCCGCTGCAGCAGGACAGCATCCGCGAGTTCGTGGTCGCCGATTTCCCGTCGCTCGGCGATGCGGCGCGCCACTATCTGGACCAGATCGGCGCCGAGGCGCGCCGCGGCGTGTTCGCCGTGGCCGGCCGCGTGGATGGCGATGAGGCGCGCATCACCAATCATCCGTGGGTGATCTCGCGTGCGCGTACCGCCCACATGCTCGGCTTCGACGAACTGCACCTGATCAACGACTTCGCCGCCCAGGCGATGGCGATCTCGCTGCTGCAGCCGCAGGACGTGGTCCAGGTCGGTGGCGCCGCATGGGTGCCCGGCAAGCCCGGCCAGCCGCGCAACTATGCGGTGATCGGCCCGGGCACCGGGCTCGGCGTGGGCGGGTTGATCCTGCGCCACGGCCGCTGCTATCCGCTGGAAACCGAAGGTGGCCATGTCAGCTTCCCGCCGGGCACGCCTGAAGAAATCCGCATCCTGGAAATCCTCTCCGAACAGTTCGGCCGCGTCTCCAACGAGCGCCTGATCTGCGGGCCGGGACTGGTCAACATCCATCGCGCCGTGTGCGAGATGGCCGACATCGACCCCGGTCAGCTGCAACCGGTGGACGTCACCGCGCGCGCGTTGCATGGCGATCCGCAGGCAATGCGTACTGTGGACGTGTTCTGCGCCGTGTTCGGCGCCATCGCCGGCGACCTGGTGTTGATCCAGGGCGCGTGGGACGGCGTGTTCCTGACCGGCGGGCTGGTGCCGAAGATGCTGGACTCACTGCAGCACTCCGGTTTCCGCCAGCGTTTCGAGCACAAGGGACGCTTCTCCTCGATCATGGCCCGGGTGCCGTCGCTGGCGGTGATGCACCCGCACGCCGGCCTGCTCGGCGCCGCCGCCTACGCCGCAGACGCCGAGCGCGATCTGCAGGGAGCTGCCGCATGACCGCGCTGGACACGCAGGACCGTTTCACCCTGATCCGCCACGGCGACGCCGACGCCTGGATCGAGGCCGTGGCCGCAGAGATGGCACAGCTCCTCAACCAGGAGATCACCGCATTCGGCCGTGCGCGCATGCTGCTGTCCGGCGGGACCACGCCAGCACCGGTCTACCAGGCACTGGCCGAGCTGGACGTGCACTGGGATCGCGTCGAGGTCAGCCTGGTCGATGAGCGCTGGCTGTCCCCGCAGGACCGCGACAGCAATGCCTGGCTGGTGCGCGAGAGCTTCCTCACGCGTGCCGAAGGCGCCCATTTCGATCCGCTGGTGCGGGTCGGCAAGCCGCTGGCCGAATGCGTGTACACCGCCAACCTGCAGGCGCAGCACAGCCAGCGGCCGTGTCTGAGCGTGCTGGGGATGGGCAACGACGGCCACACCGCCTCGCTGTTCCCCGGTTCCCGCGACCTGGCCCGCGCCGTGGACAGCACCCTGCCCTATGCGGCGCTGGATGCCACCGGCTGCCCGGGCGCCAACCAGTGGCCACTGCGCATCACCCTGACCCCGCACGGGCTCGGCCAGAGCCGGCAGCGTCTGCTGCTGCTGCGCGGCAAGCAGAAGCTGGACGTGCTGCGCCAGGCGCTGGACAGCAACAATCCGCACCTCTATCCCATTCTCAACGCGATCGACATCGGCGGCACCAAGCTGCGCGTGCACTGGTGCGACTGACCTCGCCCCGGTGGTATTCCGTTCGCCTTCTCATAGCCGGTAGCCAATGAGCCTGCATCCCAAACTCCATGCCATCACCGAACGCATCGTCCAGCGCAGCGCCGCCTCGCGCGCCGCCTACCTGGCCGGCATCGACGCCGCGCTGCGCGACGGTCCGTTCCGTTCGCGCCTGAGCTGCGGCAACCTCGCCCACGGTTTCGCGGCCTGCGGCCCCACCGACAAGAGCCGCCTGCGCGGCGGGGTGACGCCGAACCTGGGCATCATCACCGCCTACAACGACATGCTGTCGGCGCACCAGCCGTTCGAACGTTATCCGGACATCCTGCGCGACACCGCCCGCGAGCTCGGCGCCACGGCACAGGTGGCCGGTGGTGTGCCGGCGATGTGCGATGGCGTCACCCAGGGCCGCGGCGGCATGGAACTGTCGCTGTTCTCGCGTGATGTGATCGCACAGTCGACCGCGATCGGGCTGAGCCACGACATGTTCGATGCCACCGTCTACCTCGGTGTCTGCGACAAGATCGTGCCGGGCCTGCTGATCGGCGCACTGGCCTTCGGCCATCTGCCGGCGATCTTCCTGCCGGCCGGGCCGATGACGCCGGGCATTCCGAACAAGCAGAAGGCCGAAGTCCGCGAGCGCTACGCGGCCGGCCAGGCAACCCGCGAGGAGCTGCTGGAAGTGGAAGCGGCGTCCTATCACGGCGCAGGCACCTGCACGTTCTACGGCACGGCCAATTCCAATCAGACGCTGCTGGAAGCAATGGGCGTGCAGTTGCCCGGTGCGTCGTTCGTCAATCCGGATACGCCGCTGCGCGATGCACTGACCCGTCATGCGGGCGCGCGTGCGCTGGAGATCAGTGCGCTGGGCGACGACTTCCGTCCGCTGGGCCGCCTGATCGACGAGCGCGCGATCGTCAATGCCATCGTGACGCTGATGGCGACCGGTGGCTCGACCAACCACACGATCCACTGGATCGCCGTGGCACGTGCCGCCGGGATCGTGCTGACCTGGGACGACATGGACCAGCTGTCGCAGCTGATTCCATTGCTGGCGCGGGTCTATCCGAACGGCGAAGCCGACGTGAACCGTTTCGCGGCGGCCGGCGGCACGGCGTTCGTGTTCCGCGAGCTGATGGATGCGGGGCTGATGCATGCGGACCTGGCCACGGTGGCGGTCGGCGGGATGCGCCAGTACGGGCAGGAGCCGGCCCTGCGCGACGGCGCGCTGACCTGGATCGATGGCATCACCGAGAGCGCCGACACCGAGGTGGTGCGCGGGGTGGCCGACCCGTTCGAGGCACAGGGTGGCCTGCGCCTGCTGCGCGGCAATCTGGGGCGTTCGCTGATCAAGCTGTCGGCGGTGAAGCCGCAGTACCGCACGATCGAGGCGCCGGCGGTGGTGGTGGATGCGCCGCAGGTGCTGAACAAGCTGCACGCGGCCGGGATGCTGCCGCATGATTTCGTGGCCGTGGTGCGCTACCAGGGTCCGCGCGCGAACGGCATGCCGGAGCTGCACTCGCTGGCGCCCTTGCTGGGCCTGCTGCAGAACCAGGGCCGGCGCGTGGCGCTGGTGACCGATGGCCGTCTGTCCGGCGCGTCGGGCAAATTCCCGGCGGCGATCCACATGACGCCGGAGGCATCGCGCGGCGGTCCGCTGGCGCGCGTGCGCGAAGGCGACATCATCCGGATGGATGGCGAGGCAGGCACGCTGGACGTACTGGTTGATCCGGCCGAATGGGCGGCGCGCACGCTGGCGCCGAACACGGCACCGGCAGCGCACGATCTGGGCCGCAATCTGTTCGCGATGAACCGCCGCCTGGTGGGACCGGCCGACCAGGGCGCGATTTCGATCTCGTGTGGGCCGGCTGCCGCCGACGGCGACATCTGGAACTACGACGCGGAGTACGAGCTGGGGCACGACGCCGAGGCAGCGCTTGCGCCGCATGAGGCCAAGGACGCCTGACGGTTTATCGCCGAGCGCGGCGGTGGGGTTTCCGGGACACGCCGTGAACCCGCCACCTCTCGACAGATGGCGGCGCCTCACTGGCTGATTCGCGACCGTTACGCGATTCACCAACCGCCTCACGACACAGTGCGGCGCTTTGTTGGCGTCGGCCAATTCGGTAGCGCCGGCCTCTGGCCGGCCTTTGGGGTCTCCGGCCAACACGTGGTCGACCCGATCAACAGGAAGACATTTTCATGAGCATTGCCGAACACCAGAAACGCGCTGAATCCCTCCTCCACGCCGCCGGCATCCTGCCCGTCGTCACCGTGCACACCCTGGACCAGGCACGCGCGGTCAGTGCGGCGCTGTTGGAAGGCGGCCTGCCGGCGATCGAGCTGACGCTGCGCACGCCGATTGCGATGGAGGCACTGGCGATGCTCAAACGCGAGCTGCCGGACGTGGTGGTGGGCGCGGGCACGGTGTTGACCGTGGAGCAGATGCAGCAGTCGATCGATGCCGGCGCGGATTTCCTGGTGACGCCGGGAACGCCGGCGCCTATGGCCGATGCGCTTGCCGCGGCCCCGTTGCCGGTGGTGCCGGGAGCGGCCTCGCCGACCGAAATGCTGGCGCTGTATGCACGCGGCTTCCGCGTCTGCAAGCTGTTCCCGGCCTCGGCGGTGGGCGGCCTGGCGATGATCAAGGGCCTGGCCGGTCCGATTCCGGACCTGAAGCTCTGCCCGACCGGCGGCATCACCGAAACCACCGCCGCAGAGTATCTGGAGCAGAAGAACGTGGTCTGCATCGGCGGCTCGTGGATGGTGCCGGGCAACTGGATCGACAACGGCGACTGGGACAAGGTGCGCGAGAGCGCGGCCCAGGCGGCGAAGATCGTGGCGCGCGTCCGCGCCAGGTGAGGCAACGGCGGCCGGGCATCGCCCCGCTGCCGCCGACGACACCGGCGCGGATTACATTGGTCGCGCCGGGTCCACCAGGCCGTACTGGCTGGCCATGCGTGCCAGGGCGATGTTGTCGCTGATGCCCATCTTTTCGAACAGGCGCGCCTTGTGCGTATTGACGGTCTTGGCACTGAGGCTCAGACGCTTGGCAATGTCCTCCTGGCGCAGGCCCTGGGTCAGCAGCAGGGCCACTTCCAGTTCGCGCGGCGACAGCGCATCGAACGGCGAGTGGCTGCCTTCCACGTTCGAGAGCGCCAGGTTCTGGGCGATGCTGCTGCCCAGGTAACGGCGGCCCAGCGCGGCGTCGCGTACGGCACGCAGCAGTTCCTGCGCATCGCAGGCCTTGCCGATGTACCCGGACGCGCCGGCTTCAAGCAGCCGCTTGGGCATGGGGCCATCTTCCAGCACCGACACGATCACCACCCGCGTTCCGTGATCGCCACGGACCACGCGCTCGGTGACTTCCATGCCGCTGACGCCAGGCAGGTGCAGATCACACAGCACCACGTCCGGACGCAATTGACGGATTTCCGGCAGCGCGTCCTCGCAGGACTCGGCCTCGCCGACCACGTCCATGTCGGTCTCGTTGGAGAGGATCATCTTCATGCCGGTACGCACCAGCGCATGATCGTCCACCAGATACACTCGAATCGTCATGCACGTACCTCTTCAAACGCTGCTAACGGGGGCCAGCCTAACGGCGGGACACGACGATCACAAGAATGAACACGCATTGCATCGTCCATTCTGGTGTTGACATCACATCCGCTTCTGGAAGCCCCTTCCCCTTGCCTTTCAATGAAGGCAACCCTGGTTTACTCAGCCTATCGGCAACGACGCTCCCCGCGTCACCGCACCTCTCCCCGGTGCGATTCGTGCCGTGTCCGGGTCAGTTGCGATGCCGCCACGGGTGGCGGCGCCGGAACATCACCAGGAAACACCCTACCACCCAAACCACGGCGGCACACCACCCGGCCAGGATGTCGGACGGGTAATGCACGCCCAGATACACCCGCGACACGCTCACCAGCAGGGCGAACGTACCGGCCAGGATCAGCACCGGCCAGCGCCAGCGGGTGTCCCAGGCCAGCAGCATCAGGGTGACCGCCAGCGTCATCGAGCCCATCGCGTGGCCACTCGGGAAGCTGAATGTGCTCTCCGGGGCGATCGATTCCCACAGGCTGGGGCGGTCACGCTGGAAGAACTGCTTGCTGCCCAGGTTCAACAACGCCGAGCCCACGAAACAGATCGCCACGAAACTGGCTTCCCGCCAGCGTCGTCGCCACAGCAGCGCGGCCACGATGAGCACGTCGGCCGGGATCAGGAACCACTCGTAGCCCAGCTTGGACAGCAGCACGAAGAAGCGGTCCAGGCCGGGCGAATGCAGGCCATGCATCTTCCACAGCAGCGGCGCGTCGAAATGGATCGATTCCAGTTCGTGCACTTCGTCGGCCAATGCGACAAACCCGGCCAGCGGCAGCAGGACGCCCACGAACAGCAGGACAAAGCGCCACGCGTTGTGGCCCATCCAGTGGCGGAACCCGGCGGCCGGCTCCGGTGCGGCCAGCACCGTGGGCTTATCCGACACGTCGGACATAGGTCCGTTCGACGTAGTCGTCGATCAACGCCACGAAGTCCTGGGCGATGTTGTCGCCGCGCAGGGTCACCGTCTTTTCGCCGTCGACGAACACCGGCGCGGCCGGGCTCTCACCGGTGCCCGGCAGCGAGATGCCGATGTTGGCATGGCGCGATTCACCCGGCCCGTTGACGATGCAGCCCATCACCGCCAGGGTCATGTTCTCCGCGCCCGGGTGGCTCACTTTCCATTCCGGCATCTTGCCGCGCACGTGGTTCTGCACCACCTTGGCCAGCTCCTGGAAGAACTCGGAAGTGGTGCGTCCGCAGCCCGGGCAGGCTGTGACCAGCGGCGTGAACGCGCGCTGGCCGGTGGTCTGCAGCAGCTCCTGGGCCACGATCACCTCGGCGGTGCGCGACTGCCCCGGTTCGGGGGTGAGCGAAATGCGGATGGTGTCGCCGATGCCTTCCTGCAGCAGCACCGCCAGCGCCGCCGAGGAGGCGACGATGCCCTTGCTGCCGATGCCGGCCTCGGTCAGCCCCAGGTGCAGGGCAAAGTCCGAGCGCTGGGCCAGGTCGCGATAGACCGCGATCAGTTCCTGCACGCCGCTGACCTTGGCCGAAAGCACGATGCGATCACGCGGCAGGCCCAGTTCCACGGCCGTATGGGCCGAATCCAGCGCCGAACGGATCAGCGCCTCGCGCAGCACCCGGCCGGCATCCCACGGTTGTGCGCGCTGGCTGTTCTCGTCCATCAGGCGTGCGGCCAGCGACTGGTCCAGCGAGCCCCAGTTGGCGCCGATGCGCACCGGCTTGTCGTAGCGGATCGCGAACTCGATCAACTGGGCGAACTGGGTGTCCTTCTTCTTGCCGAAGCCGACGTTGCCCGGGTTGATGCGGTATTTGGCCAGGGCCTCGGCGCAGGCCGGTTCCTGGGTCAACAGCTGATGGCCGTTGTAGTGGAAGTCGCCGATCAGGGGGACGTCGATCCCCATCATCCGCAGCTTCTCGACGATACGCGGGATCGCCGCTGCCGATTCGGGGTTGTTGACCGTCAGCCGCACCATTTCCGATCCGGCCCGCCACAGCTCGGCCACCTGCTTGACGCTGGCGGCAACATTGGCGGTGTCGGTGTTGGTCATCGACTGGACCACCACGGGATGGCCACCACCGACCACCACGCCGCCAATGCGGACGGGCTGGGTCTGGCGGCGGGCCCACACGGTGGTGTCGGCGGGTTGGGTCGGTCGGGTAACGGCATCGTGCATCCGGGCATTTTAGCGCGCCCGGCGCGCGCGTAGGTGCCGGCCGTTGGACGGCACTCATTTTCGGTGCCGTCCGTCCGATGCGGCCGATTGTCGCAGGCAGCCGGCCCGCTGAACGCATACGATGGGCGGGCAATGACCGGTCCCGACGCCCCCTTCCTCCGAACGCTGTGCAGTCTGCGCTGGCTGGCCGTGGCCGGCCAGGCGGCCACCATCCTTGTCGCCACCTGGGTGCTGGGCCTGGAGCTGTCGCAGCGCCCCCTCTGGGCCGGCGTGGCGGCGCTGGCCCTGTTCAATCTCTACGCCCAATGGCGGGTGCATGACGCCGACACCGCGCCGCTGACCGCGTTCTGCCACATCCTGGTCGACGTCACCGTCCTGACCTGGATGGTCGGCTGGAGCGGCGGCATCGCCAATCCGTTCGGTTCGCTGTTCCTGATTCTGATCGCCCTGGCCGCGCTCGCCCTGCCGCTGCGCTGGACCCTGGCGGTGGCCGCCGCCTGTCTGATCGGCTATGCCGTCAGCGGCCTGTTCGGCGTTCCGCTGCCGGCCGGCTACTTCACCGCGATGCAGATGCACCAGTGGGGCGTGGTCTGCAACTTCCTGCTGTCGGCCACGGTGGTGCTGGTGTTCGCCACCCGGCTGGCCATCGCCCTGCGCCATCGCGAGCACGAACTGGCGCTGCTGCGCGAGCGCTTCGTGCGCAACGAAGGCATCGTCGCGCTGGCCACGCATGCCGCCTCGGTGGCGCATGAGCTCAACACGCCGCTGGCGACAATGACCCTGCTCGCCGACGACATCGCCGACCAGACCGACAGCAGCGAGGTCCGCGACGACGTGGAGACCCTGCGCGAGCTGCTGGTGCAATGCCGCGAACGCGTGCTGGCGCTGGCCCGCCCGGCGGCGGGCGAAAGCTCCGGCCGCGACCGGGTGACCCTGCCTCAGGTACTCGAACAGTGGCGGCTGGTGCGCCCGACCATCACCCTCAAGCGCAATGACGATGCCCCGCTGGACCTGCCACTGGATCCCGGCATCGGCCACCTGCTGATGGTGCTGCTCAACAATGCCGCCGATGCCGGTGAGAAAGCCGAGCGCCCGCAGGTCGATCTCACCCTGCGCATCCAGGGCGAGGACCTGATCGGCGAAGTCCGCGATTACGGCCACGGTTTCGATGCGCGCCAGGCGGTGCTGCCCGGCACGCTCTTCAACAGCGGCAAGACCGAGGGCATGGGCGTTGGCCTGGCCCTGTCGCATGCCACCATCGAGCGGCTGGAAGGCGAACTGTGGATGCGTCCGGCCCACGGTGCCGGCACCCGCGTCGGCTTCCGCCTGCCCTTGTCCCCCCGGGAGACTTCCGCATGACCCCCTACACTCCGGTACCCGGCACCGCGCCGGCCCTCCACGGCCTGCTCGTCGACGACGACGAACTGTACCTGCGCACTCTGCAGCGCAGCCTGGCGCGAAAGGGCTTGGACACCGTCACCGCCAGCGACATCGCCTCGGCGCTGTTGCTGGCCCGTCAGCAGCCGCCGGCCTTTGCCCTGATCGATCTCAAGCTGGGCGCCGAATCCGGTCTGGCGCTGATCCAGCCGCTGCGCGCGTTGCGCGAGGACATGCGCATTCTGCTGGTCACCGGTTACGCCAGCATCGCCACCGCCGTGGAGGCGATCAAGCTGGGCGCCGACGACTACCTGCCCAAGCCGGCCACAGTGCCGATGATTCTGCGTGCGCTGGGCGAGGAAGACGACGGCCCGGCCGACGACGGCGATCTTGAGCCACCGGATGCGATGACCCCGATCAGTCGCCTGCAGTGGGAGCACATCCAGCAGGCCATGCACGAAACCGGCGGCAACGTCTCCGCCGCCGCGCGCCTGCTCGGCATGCACCGCCGTTCGCTGCAGCGCAAGCTGGCCAAGCGGCCGAGCCCCGAGCGCGACCCCAGCAGATAGCGCCGACCGTTGGTCGGCGCTACGGGTTGGGATGCGGTCAGGCCTTCAGGCGGGCCAGCAGCTCCAGCGTCACCGGGTCGGTGATGGCGGCCGCGTCGCCCTGCAGCGCCGGCAGCAGCTGGCTGGCCAGCTGTTTGCCCAGCTCCACGCCGAACTGGTCGAAGGCGTTGATGTTCCAGATCAGCGACTGCACGTACACGGCGTGTTCGTACATCGCGATCAGGGCGCCCAGCGACTGCGGGGTGAGCGCGTCGAGCAGGATCATGGTGCTGGGGCGGCCGCCCGGGTAATCGCGGTGCGGGTCGTCGCTGCTCTGGCCATTGGCCAGCGCCTCGGTCTGCGCCAGCAGGTTGGCCATCAGCGCCTGGTGGTTGACCACATAGGGATCATCGTTGTGCACGCAGCCGATGAAATCGGCCGGAATGACACTGGTGCCCTGGTGCAGCGCCTGGAAGAAGCTGTGCTGCACGTCCGTGCCCGCCCCGCCCCACCACACCGGCACGGTGTCGGTGGTGACCGGGCTGCCGTCGCGCTGCACGCGCTTGCCCAGGCTTTCCATCACCAGCTGCTGCAGGTAGGCCGGCAGCAGCGCAAGCCGCTGGTCGTAGGTCATCACCGCATGGGTGGCATGGCCAAGCAGATTACGGTTCCAGATATCGGTCAGCGCATGCAGCACCGGCAGGTTCTGGTCCAGCGGTGCGTTCAGCGCGTGCGCGTCCATCTGCGCCGCGCCGTCGAGCAGCTGCTCGAAGCCCTTGAAGCCGATGGCCAGCGCGATCGGGAAGCCGACCGCCGACCACAGCGAATAGCGCCCCCCCACCCAGTCCCACATCGGCAGCACGCGGCCGGCGGCGATCGAGAACGCCTTGGCGGCGCGTTCGGGATTGGCACTGACGGCGTACAGACGATCGCTGCCGCCCAGCCAGTCGTGCAGGATCTGCCCGTTGAGCAGGGTTTCCTGGGTGCCGAAGGTCTTGGAAATCAGGATGCCGGCCGTGGTGGCCGGGTCCAGCGTGGCCAGCGTGCGCTGCATGGCCGCGCCGTCCACGTTCGATACGAAATGCACGCGGAAGCGTGCGCCACTCACCGGACGCAGCGCATCGGCGACCAGGCGCGGACCAAGGTCCGACCCGCCGATGCCGACGCTGACGATATCGGTGACGTTGGTCTGCTCCAGCGCCGTGATCAGTTCGCCCATCCGCGCCCGCACCTGCGCGGCGGTGGCGAAGGCCTCGCCCGCCACGGGTGCGCCACTGAGGTCGCCGCGCAGCGCGGTATGCAGCGCCGCGCGGCCTTCGGTCACGTTGACCGTTTCACCGCGGAACAGGCGCTGGAGGCCACCGGCGACATCGCATCCGGCCGCCAGGTCCAGCAACGCATCCAACGCCGCGCGGTCGACCTTCTGCCGCGCGAAATTGACGTACAACGGACCCACCCGCAGCCCCAACGTTCGTGCCCGCTCCGGTTCGGCAGCAAGCAGCGACGGGATGCTGGCGCCGCGCAGGCGCTGGGCATGGGAATGAAGCGGGTCGAATCCGTTGTGCTGTGTCATGCGGCCTGGGTCGGAATGGTGTCGTTGGTGTGGGAGATCTGGTTCTTGCCGTCCACATATACCAACTTCGGCTTGAAGCTGTCAGCTTCTTCTTCGCTCATGCTGGCGAAGGCGGCAATGATGATGATGTCGCCCACCTGCACGTGGCGCGCCGCGCCGCCGTTGAGCGAGACCACGCCGCTGCCGGCCTCGGCACGGATCGCATAGGTGGAGAAACGCGCACCGTTGGTGACGTCCCAGATATGCACCTGTTCAAACTCGCGGATGCCGGTGGCCTGCAGCAGGTTGTCATCGATGGCGATGGAACCTTCGTAGTTCAGCTCGGAGTGAGTGACGGTGGCGCGATGGATCTTGGTCTTGAGCAGGGAGAGGTGCATGGCACGCGACAACGGTAAAGGAAAGGGAAATTCTAGCACCCGGGCGGCAGGCGGCAGGGGGTGCGCCCTGCCCGCTGCCGGCGGTTCAGGCAGATGACGGCAGCGGCGGGTGGCGGCCGGCGGGCCGCCGCCCGGCGGCTCAGAACTCCAGGTTGTCGATCAACCGGGTGGTGCCGATGCGGGCGGCGATCAGGGCCACCCGCGTGCCATCGTCGGCATCGGCCGGTTCGGACAGGTCCGGCAGGCGCACCACGGCGTAGTCGACCTGGAAGCCGGCGGCCTGCAGCGCGGCGGTGGCCTCCGCCTCGATCAGGGTGCGTGCCTTGCCGCCGATGAAGCCTTCGCGCATGGCCAGCAGCACCTGGTGGATGGTGGTGGACACCTGGCGATGCTCAGCGTTGAGGTACTGGTTGCGCGAGCTCATGGCCAGGCCGTCGGCCTCGCGCACGATGTCGCCACCGACGATCTGGATCGGGAAGGCCAGGTCCTCCACCATCTGGCGGATCACCGCCAGCTGCTGATAGTCCTTCTTGCCGAACGCGGCCACGTCCGGCTGGACCTGGTTGAACAGCCGCGAGACCACGGTGCAGACGCCGTCGAAATGGCCCGGGCGGTGCGCGCCTTCCAGCAGCCCGCTGATGCCGGGCACGTTGACGCTGGCGGCCAACGCCACGCCGAACGGATACATCGATTCGACCGTGGGCAGCCACAGCACGTCGCAGCCGGCCTGCTCCAGGCCGGATGTGTCGGCCTCGGGCGTGCGCGGGTAGCGGGTGAAGTCCTCGTTCGGGCCGAACTGGGTCGGGTTGACGAAGACGCTGGAAACCACGCGGTCGGCGTACTGCCGCGCCAGCGTCACCAGCGAGTAGTGGCCCGCGTGCAGGTTGCCCATCGTGGGCACCAGCGCGACGCGCAGGCCCTCACGCTTCCAGCCGTTGACGACGGCGCGCAGGCGGGACAGTTCGGTGACGGTGTCGATCATGAGGCGTAGGCGTGTTCTGCGTCGGGGAAGGAGCCGTCGCGCACGGCGTCGGCAAAGGCACGGACGGCGCCGGCGATGGAACCGCCCTCGGCCAGGAAATCCTTGACGAACTTGGGCCGGCGATGGCCGCTGTCCAGGCCGAGGAAATCATGCAGGACCAGCACCTGGCCGTCGCACGCCGGGCCGGCGCCAATGCCGATGGTCGGCACCGTCACGGCCGCGGTGACCGCAGCGGCCACCGGCGTGGGCAGGCACTCCAGCACCATGAGGGTGGCGCCCGCCTCGACAACGGCCTTGGCATCCTCGACCAGCTGGCGGGCAGCATCGCCACGCCCCTGCACGCGGTAACCGCCCAGACGCAGCACCGACTGCGGGGTCAGGCCCAGGTGCGAGCAGACCGGAATCTCGCGCTCGACCAGATAACGGATCACGTCCAGCTTGAAGCCGGCGCCCTCGATCTTGACCATCTCGGCACCGGCCTGCAGCAGGCGCACCGAGGCCTCGAAGGCACGTTCCGGGCTCGCGTCCGCGCTGAACGGCAGGTCGGCGATCACCAGCGCGCGCTGCACCACCCGGGCCACGGCGCGGGTGTGGTAGACCATGTCGTCGGTGGTGACCGGCAGGGTCGAATCGTGCCCCTGCACCACCATGCCCAGCGAGTCGCCGATCAGGATCAGATCGACCCCGTTGGCATCGAAACTGCGCGCGAAGCCAGCATCGTAAGCGGTCAACATCACCAGCTTCTGCCCGTTGCGCTTGGCCTCCGCCAGCGCGGGGACGGTCCAGGGCTTGCTGTCTGCGTGGGTACTCATGAGCTGATAACCGGTGGCGATAAGCCCCGCATTATCCTCCTATTGGAGCGATCCCGCAGGCCTCCACCTGCATTGCAGCATTCCGCACGCGGCCACGTCCTGGAATCAGCGCCTCACCGGCGATTTCAGCCAGCGGCAGCAACGCGAACGCACGTTCGTGCAGATGGGGATGCGGCACCTTCAACTGCGGCAGGTCGATGACCTCCTCACCGTACAGCAGCACATCCAGGTCCAGCGTGCGCGGCCCCCAGTGCAGGCCCGGCTCGCGGACCCGGCCGAAGTCGCGCTCGATCGCCAGCAGCGCCTCCAGCAGGACCGGGGCGGCCAGCGCGGTGTCCAGCACGGCAGCGGCATTGACGAAGGGCGGCTGGTCCACGTTGCCCCACGCCGGCGTGCCATACAACTGCGAGCGCGCCCGCAGCGTGGTGTGCGGCAGCGCCGCCAGCGCCTGGAACGCATCGCGCAGGGTCTGCGCGGCGTCCCCGAGGTTGGCGCCCAACCCGATACAGGCCAGGGTCACGGCTTACTCGCTGGCGGCAGGCCCGCCGGCGGGCCGGCGACGGCGACGGCGACGCTTGCGCGGCGCACCGTCTTCCCCGTCCAGCTCGGCATCGGCATGGGCCGCGTCGAGCGTGGAGTCCAGTTCGTGGCCGGACTGCTGCTGGGCCTCGCGCCAGAACTCCACATCGGCCTGGTGCTCGCTGGAGGCTACCTGGCGCAGGACCAGGAAGTCGAACGCGGCGCGGAAGCGCGGGTGGGTCAAGGTGCGGAACACGCGCTTGCGCTGGCGCGAGCTGAAACGCCCCTGCAGCAGCCAGATCTCCTGCATCGGCAGCGAGAACCGGCGCGGCAGCGCAATGGTGGTGAGCTGGTGCAGGGTCACGCGGTCGGCGGCGCGACGCTGCGCTTCTTCCAGTGCCACGCCCTGCTTCTGCAGGGTGGCCAGCGCGCGGCAGAACGCCGGCCACAGCAGCAGCGCGAACAGGAACGACGGCGACACCGGCTCGTCATTGGCCACGCGCAGATCGGTGTTGTGCAGGCCTTCGATCACCATCCGGCGCAGCGCACCGCTGCGGTTGCTGCGCAACGCGGCCGCGCTCTCCGGGAACATCACCTGCAGCAGGCCGTAGCGTTCCAGCCCTTCGAAGCTGGCCACGCCGTGCCCGGACAGGAACAGCTTCAGCACTTCCTCGAACAGGCGCGCCGGCGCGGCTTCGGACAGCAGATTGGCCAGGCGCGGCAGCGGCTCGGCAGTGGCGTCTTCGATCTGGAACCCGAGCTTGGCCGCCAGGCGCACCGCGCGCAGCATGCGCACCGGGTCTTCCTGGTAGCGCTGCTCGGGATCGCCGATCAGCTTCATCAGGCGTGCCTGCACGTCTTCAAAGCCGCCGGTGTAATCGCGCACCGAGAAGTCTTCGATGGCGTAGTACAGCGCGTTGCAGGTGAAGTCGCGGCGGATGGCGTCGTCTTCGATGCTGCCGTACACGTTGTCGCGCACCAGCATGCCGTTTTCCATCTCGCGGTCGCCGCTGCCGTCATCGATGTTGGCGCGGAAGGTGGCCACTTCGATGATCTCGCGGCCGAACACCACGTGCGCCAGGCGGAAGCGGCGGCCGATCAGCCGGCAGTTGCGGAACAACTGCTTGACCTGCTCGGGCGTGGCGTCGGTGGCGACGTCGAAATCCTTGGGGCTTCCGTTCACCAGCAGGTCGCGCACGGCACCACCCACCAGGTAGGCGCCGAACCCGGAATCGCGCAGCCGGTACAGGACGCGCAGGGCGTTGGGGCTGATGTCCTTGCGGGAGATGTTGTGCTGGTCGCGCGGGATCACGCGCAGGCTGAACGGTGATGTAGCAGAGGAATTGATGTTGGCGCTTCCGGTTGAAGTTTCGGGATTGCCCAATGGCATCTAGGTCAATATACTAGCGCGCTGCGCAGTTCGCGACAAAGCCTGCTCCCTTCGTCTAGAGGTTAGGACGTGGCCCTCTCAAGGCTAAAACAGGGGTTCGAGTCCCCTAGGGAGCACCAGTCGTCGCGCAGAAAAGCCAAAAACCCCGCTCCGGCGGGGTTTTTGCGTTGGGCCGCACGGGGCGGCCCGGCGTCCGGCCGCCCCGTCAGCCTTCCATCTGCTCCAGCTCCCTGCCCTTGGTCTCCTTGACATAGCGCAGCACGAAGAAGATCGACACCACCGCTGCGGCGGTATAGATGCCGTAGGCGCCGGCCAGGCCGATGCCGGCCAGCAGCATCGGGAACGTCACGGTGATGGCGAAGTTCGAGGTCCACTGCGCCGCCCCGGCCACGGCCAGGCCCGACCCCCGGATCTGGTTGGGGAACATCTCGCCCAGCATCACCCACATCACCGGGCCCCAGGACATGTTGAAGAACACCACGTAGGCATTGGCCGCCACCAGCGCCAGCCTGCCCATCGCATCGGACAGCTGCAGCCGGCCGTCCATCAGCGTCCCGCTGGAGAAGGCCACCACCATCAGCGCCAGCGACACCGCCATGCCCACCGAGCCGATCCACAACAGCGGACGGCGGCCGATGCGGTCGATCAGCACCACGGTGAGCAGGCAGGCGCCGATGCTGAGCCCGCCGGACAGCACATTGATGAGCAACGCGTCGTTCTCCGAGAAGCCGACCGCCTGCCACAGCACCGCGCCGTAATAGAACACCACGTTGATGCCGACCAGCTGCTGGAACACGGCCAAGCCGATCCCGACCCAGACAATGGGGCGCAGCCGGCCCGTGGTTTTGCCGAGCAGGTCGGAGAAGCGCGGGCGGTGCTGGTCCTGGGCAAGCGAGCCTTCGATCTCGGTGATCTTGAGCCGCGCCTCCTGCGCTCCGTAGAGCCGGGTCAGCACCGCCAGCGCCGCTTCCCGGCGGCCCTTGACCACCAGGAAGCGCGGGCTCTCCGGAATCACCATCAGCAGGGCCAGGAACAGCAGCGAGGGCAGCACCTGCATCCAGAACATCCAGCGCCAGGCCGCCTGGCCCAGCCACAGCGCCTCGGTGGAGGCGCCCGCCGCCCGCGCCAGCAGGTAGTTGCTCAGGAACGCGCAGAACAGGCCACCGATGATGGCCATCTGCTGCACCGTGGCCAGCCGGCCCCGGTACCGCGCCGAGGCCACCTCGGCGATGTAGGCCGGCGACATCACGCTCGCCGCGCCGACCGCGAAGCCGCCCATCACCCGCGCGATGATGAATACCAGCGAGCTGTGTGCCGCACCCGCCCCCAGCGCCGAGAACAGGAACAGTGCCGCGGCGATGATCAGCACCCCGCGCCGACCCAGGCGGTCGCCGAGCCGCCCGGCGAAGAACGCGCCGATCGCACAGCCCAGCAGCATCGAGGCCACCTCGAAGCCGATCCCGGCTTCACTGGAGTGGAAGGTCTGCTTGAGGCCGTCGACGGTACCGTTGATCACGCCGCTGTCGAAACCGAACAGGAAGCCACCGATGGTGGCCACGCAACTGATCAGAACAATGAAGGCGGTGTTCTCCCCGCGCGTGGCGAGGGTGGCTGACGCAGTGGACATGGGCGCATCCGGAAGGAAAAGGAAGGACGTGGATCAGCCCGGCGCGGACAGGGTGATGCGGTTCTCGCGGGCCTCCCGCCGCCCGCTACGCTGCGCCGTCACACTGTTCCCGCCCCCTGCTGTCCACCGGCAGCCATCATCTTGGCCGGGTCGCCGGCGGCGGTGCAATCGTGCACCGCCGCATGCCCCCGGCCCAGGCAGCACCTGCCTGCAATGGCAGAATGCAGGGCCCCTGCTCCCCACCCCCGAGCCGATGACGGATACCGCTCCCCGCCACCCCCACATCCCCACCCTGCTGGTCGACAGCCGCTGCACCCACGGCGAAGGCGCCCTGTGGTCGCCCCGTCGCCAATGCCTGTTCTGGGTGGACATCAGCGAACGACGCCTGTGGCAGTACCACCCCGCTACCGACGCCCGTCGCCAGTGGGCGCTGCCGGACCGTCCCGGCTGCCTGGCCGAGGGCGCGGATGGCCAGTTGCTGCTCGCTCTGGCCGGGTCCCTGCAGCGGATGGACCTGGACACCGCCAATGGCGAGCCCACCCTGCACTGGCTGGCCGATGTGCAGCCCGAGGTGGCCAGCACCCGCAGCAATGATGGCCGCACCGACCGCGCCGGCAACCTGGTCTTCGGCACCATGAACGAAGATCCGGCGCAAGCGCCGCTGGGTCGCTTCTACCAGTACAGCGCGCGCCACGGCCTGCGCGATCTCGGCCTGCCCGGCGTCGTGATTCCCAACGCGATCTGCTTCAGCGCCGACGGCGGCACCCTGTACTACTGCGATTCGGTGCGGCCGGAGCTGTGGTGCTGCGACTACGACGCAGACAGCGCCCGCTGTCGCCATCCGCGCCGCTTCGCATCGCTGGAATCGCCGCACTGGGAACCCGATGGCGCCATCATCGACGCGGAGGGCGGTCTCTGGAACGCGCAGTGGCGCGCCTCGCGGGTGGTGCGCTATGGCGCCGATGGCCGCATCGACCGGATCCTGCCGATGCCGGTGAAGAACCCGACCTGCGTGGCATTCGGCGGGCCCGACCTGACCCGCCTGATGGTCACCAGCTCACGCCTGGACTACGGCCCCGACGAACTCGCCGCCGCCCCGCACGCCGGCAGCGTGTTCGCCGTGGACACCGGCATCGCCGGCCTCCCCGACACCCCGTTCCGCTGGTGAGCGGCGCCGCGTGCGCGGGCGGTTGCACGCCCAAGTGAGATCGAATCCCGCGCCAGCGGCCAACCTGTTCTAGAATTGTCCGGCTCACTGTCGGATTCAGATCCAGCCATGCCTTTTGTCGTCACCGAAAACTGCATCAAGTGCAAACACACCGATTGCGTGGAAGTGTGCCCCGTGGATTGCTTCCATGAGGGTCCCAACTTCCTGGTGATCGACCCGGACGAGTGCATCGACTGCACCCTCTGCGAGCCGGAATGCCCGGTCAACGCCATTTTCCCCGAAGACGACGTGCCCGCCGGGCAGGAAGTGTTCGTGGAGCTCAATGCAGAGCTGGCCAAGGCCTGGCCGGTGCTGACCGTGCGCAAGGACCCACCCGCCGATGCCGGCGAGTGGGACGGCAAGCCGGACAAGCTCAAGTTGCTGGAGCGGTAACGAAAAAAGGCGCCCACGGCGCCTTTTTTGTTTTCGACCACCGCCGGGTGCAGCCGGGCAGCGCCCGGCCTCACCGGCCGGCACCTTACGGTGCCAGCTTGGCCTTCAGCTCACCCAGCAGCTTGACCGGGGCAGCGCCGGTAGCCGGCAGGCCCCGCGGGTCAACGGCCGAGATGTACGCGCCGGCATCCACGGCCACCACGCGCACCAGGAAGTCGCTGCCTTCGTAGGCCACGTCATAGGAGCCCAGCAGCTGGGCCTTGCTGGCGATCTTCACGCCGTCAACCGACTCCAGGGCGGTGCCGAGCCTGGCGAACACGTCTTCCTTGCTGCCAGCCACGGTGAAGCCGGCATTGTTGGCCGGCGCCTGCGCGGACGCCGCCGGGGCCGGCTTGACCGCCTGCGAGGCCAATGCCGGCACCTGCGCGCCGCCGGTGATGCTGGGCACGGTCAGATCCGGCGGGATTTCCAGCGGACGCACTTCGGGCGCCAGCGCGTAGTCGCCCTTTGCGCCGCGCTTGAAGCAGCCGGTGGTGCCCACGAGGGTAGCGGTGGCCAGAATCGCGAAGGACAGCACGCGAATGGCGGAAACGGATTGACGCATATGAATCTCCTGGGTCAGGCCACTGTCGATCAGTGGCTGGATAGTGCTTCGAGCGCGCCGATGTCGCTGGCCAGATGTCCGGCGGCGGCATGGTGGGCTTCGGACAAGGGCAGCAGGGGCAGACGCAGTCCGTCGCCGATGCCGATCCGGCGCAGCAGGTCCTTCACCGGGATCGGATTGGATTCCACACCGCAGAATTCATGGAACGGCTCCAGTCGTGCATCCCACGACTCGGTCGCCTCGCGCTCGCCGGCGGCGGCAAGGTCGCACATGCGGCGGTATGCACCGGGCAGGACGTTGGAACCCACCGAAATCAGGCCATCGACGCCGGACAGGATCGAACGCGCGGCAGTACCGTCATCGCCACTGAGAATGGCGAAGTCGGGCGAACGCAGCGCCAGCAGCGCGTTGACGCGGCCGGTGTCGCCCACCGCTTCCTTGATGCCGACGATGTTCGGATGCCGGGCAAGTTCGGCCACGGTCTCCGGCAACATGTCGCAACCGGTCCGCCCCGGCACGTTGTAGAGCACCACCGGCAGGCCGCCCTGGTCGGCGACCGCACGGTAATGCGCGATCAGGCCGGCCTGGGTCGGGCGCACGTACGGCGGCGTCACCACCAGCGCATGGGTGGCGCCGTTGGCGGCTGCACGGCGGGTCTGCTCGATGGTTTTGGCGGTTCCCGACAACCCGGTCCCGGCCAGCACCGGGATGCGGCCGCCCACGGCCTTGACCGCGCTGCGCAGCAGCAGGTCGTATTCGTCGTCGGACAGGGTGGCCGCTTCGCCGGTCGAGCCGGCCACGACCACACCGCGGACACCACCCTCCAGTTGCAGGTGCAGCAGACGCTGCCAACCGTCGGGATCCAATGCGCCGTCAGCCTGGAAAGGCGTCGCCAGCGCGGTGATGAGACCGGAAAGGGACAAGGAAACGATGCTCTGAAGAGAGAGGGAGGCGGACCGGGCTAAACGCCGGCCGGATGTACTTTGCATGTTACTTGCGGGTCGAAAGCGCGGGCAAGTATGCTGGACCCAGGTGAACGGGCCGTCGCCGGTGCCGTTCAGACTCACCCTGCATTACCGGAACCACCTTGACCGACACCACGCCGCGGCCTGCGCCGACCGAAAACCATCTCCTGATCAACGCCTATACGACGCATCCGGAGTCCCCCCTGCTGCCCGTGACCCGGCGGATCTCCGATAGTGGCTGCAACCTGGTCGACGCGCGCCTGGCCACCGTGGGCCGTGATGTCTCGGTCACCGCCCTGGCCACCGGCTCGTGGGACTCGGTCGCCAAGCTCGAAGCGATGCTCACCCGCCTGGAGCGCGAGGAAGGCCTGAAGCTGGTCTGGTACCGCACCGGTGCCAAGCAGGCGCAGTCCAACCTGCTGCCCTACATCGTGGAAGTGATTGCCGCCGACAAGCCTGGCATCCTGTTCCAGCTGGCCGATTTCTTCGACCGCCAGGGCATCACCATCGAGAACCTGCAGAGCACGCGTTACCGCGCCATGCAGACCGGTGCGGAAATGTTCTCCGCACAGGTCACCATCGGCGTGCCCGCCAACATGCACATCGCCGCACTGCGCGACGATTTCCTCGAGTTCTGCGACCACCTCAACCTGGACGCGATCATGGACCCGATGAAGTTCTGACGGCTTCGCGCGTTCGTCACGAGCGCGCGGTGTTTCATGCAGTTGTAGTAGACGCACCCCAGGATCCGGAAAGGACCTCATGAACGACGGCGACACCCTGGACAGCACCACCCTCGCGCTTCCGCTGGCCCTGTCCGGCGGCGAACACACCACCCTCGCCGCACTCGCCGGCCAGTGGCTGGTGTTGTACTTCTACCCCAAGGACAGCACGCCGGGCTGCACCACCGAGGGCATCGATTTCAATGCCCTGCTGCCGGACTTCACGCGCCTGGATGCGCGCGTGTTCGGCGTCTCCCGCGACTCGGTCAGATCCCACGACACCTTCTGCGCCAAGCAGGGATTCGCGTTTCCGCTGATCAGCGATGCCGACGAAGCGCTGTGCACCGCATTCGACGTGATCCGGCTGAAGAACATGTACGGCAAGCAGGTGCGTGGCATCGAACGCAGCACCTTCCTCATCTCACCCGACAGTCGTATCGTGCAGTCGTGGCGCAAGGTGAAAGTCGCCGGCCACGCCGCATCCGTCCTTGAAGCCCTGAAGGCCGCGAAAACCCAGTGACCAACCCGGCACCCCCCAATGGCCATCACCCTGCCCTGCAGGCCGTGATGGCTTGTCCCTGTTCTGCCACCAGGAAATGACGATGACCCGAGGCAAGCGCATCTACGTACTGGATACCAACGTGCTGATGCACGATCCAACCGCGCTGTTCAAGTTCGAGGAGCATGATGTCTACCTGCCGATGCAGGTGATCGAAGAGCTGGACAACGGCAAGAAGGGCACCACCGAGGCGAGCCGCAATGCGCGCCAGGTGAGCCGCTTCCTCAATGAGCTGGTGCAGGCGTCGGGCCTGGACAACCTCGCCGACGGCATCCCGCTGCAGCGCCCGAACGGCCTGCAGCTGCGCGGCAAGCAGAGCGTGGGCCTGCTGCGCTTCCAGACCAGCCATTTCGAGGCGGGCAAGAGCTTCGGCGCGGTGATCCCGGACAACGCCATCCTCGGTGCGATTCTGGCCCTGAAGGAGCAGATCCCGGAGATCCCGGTGGTGTTCGTGTCCAAGGACATCAACCTGCGGATCAAGGCGGCCATCGCCGGCATCGTGTCGGAGGACTACGAGAACGACCGTGCGCTGGACGACTTCAGCCTGCTCTACACCGGCGCCACCGAGCTGCCGGAGGATTTCTGGAAGAAGCACACCGACAACCTCCGCAGCTGGAGCGACAAGGGCCGCACCAGTTACGAAATCCTCGCCAGTGACGATGAGAGCTGGCATCCCAACCAGTACGCCTACCTGCCCGGCGACGACGAGGTCGAGCTGCGCGTGGCCAAGGTCGATGGCGACAAGGTCACCCTGTCGCTGGTCAATGATTTCCGCCACGGCAGCCATGCGGTCTGGGGCATCAGCGCGCGCAACCGCGAACAGAACTTCGCGCTCAACGCGTTGATGGATCCGGAGATCGATTTTGTCACCCTGCTGGGCACCGCCGGCACCGGCAAGACCCTGCTCGCGCTCGCCGCCGGCCTGGCGCAGACGATGGACCAGCAGCGTTACCGCGAGATCATCATGACCCGCGCCACGGTCAGCGTCGGCGAAGACATCGGCTTCCTGCCCGGTACCGAGGAGGAAAAGATGACGCCGTGGATGGGCGCGCTGACCGACAACCTGGAGGTGCTCACCCACACCCAGGAAGGCGGCGCCTGGGGGCGTGCGGCGACCAACGACCTGATCGCCAGCCGGATCAAGATCCGCTCGCTGAACTTCATGCGCGGACGCACCTTCCTGTCGCGCTACCTGATCCTGGATGAGGCGCAGAACCTCACCCCCAAGCAGATGAAGACGCTGATCACCCGTGCCGGCCCCGGCACCAAGATCGTCTGCCTGGGCAACGTCGAACAGATCGACACCCCGTACCTGACCGAAACCACCTCGGGCCTGACCTACGCGGTGGACCGTTTCAAGAACTGGCCGCACAGCGCCCATGTCACGCTGCGCCGTGGCGAGCGTTCGCGCCTGGCCGACTACGCCTCGGAGGTGTTGTGAACCCTTTCCTGTCCCGTGCCGCCCTGCCGCTGGCGCTTGCTGCGCTGGCGGCAGCGTGCACGCCGTCCAACACGCGCCCCGGCAGCACCATCCCGACCGCAGTCAAGGCCGGCCAGTCCTGGGTGGTCACCCGCCCGGTGATCGCCGCCCAGGTGCTGGATACCTGCTCGCGCACCAGCCCCGGCCGCGAGCCGGGGCGGGTCACCGGCTACTGGGCGCCGAGCCGGCAGCAGGTCGAGCAGCTTGAAGCCGCCTTGCCTTCGCTGGAGGCGCAGGTGCCCAGGGCCGGCGATTTCGATCGCCAGTACGTCGGCATCGAACGCGATGGGCGCCAGCTGATCTACCTCAACGCTTTCCACCTGCCCGACGGCAGCGACATCGATCCGGCGCGCGAGGCGATCCGCGTCTGCGATGGCGGTGCGCAGTTCTGGGGCGCGGTGTTCGATCCGGCCAGCGGCCAGTTCTCCGATGTGCAGTTCAACGGCCCCCCTGCGGGCCGCTGAGCATCCCGTGATCAACGCCGTCCACGGCCGATGAGCATCCGGCTGCCCACGTGGGTATGGGTCGGCGCGATCGCGCTGTCCTGTGTGGCCGGCATGGTCAACGTGGTCGGCTTCCTCGGGTTCGAGCACCAGGCGGTCAGCCACATGACCGGCACCACCAGCCAGCTCGGCATGGCCCTGGCACAGGGCGACTGGCGTGTGGTCGGGCACCTGTGGGGCCTGCTCATTGCGTTCTGCCTGGGGGCCATGCTCAGCGGCATGATCGTGCAGGACAGCGCCCTGCAGCTCGGCCGCCGCTACGGGGTGGTGCTGACGCTGGAATCGCTGCTGCTGCTGATCGCCATTCCGCTGTTCAAGCAGCAGCAGATCTGGGGTGCGCTCGCCGCCGCGATGGCCTGTGGCCTGCAGAACGCGATGGCCACGACCTTCAGCGGCGCCGTGGTGCGCACCACCCATCTCAGCGGCATGTTCACCGACCTCGGGATCGGGCTGGGACATCTGCTGCGCGGCCTGCCACTGCCGATCCGTCGCCTGACCCTCAGCGGACTGATCGTCAGCGGTTTCCTCGCCGGCGGCATCCTCGGCGCCTGGCTGTTCCTGCGGGTTGGTTACGACGCTCTGCTCGCCCCGGCACTGCTGACCGGCGGCACCGGCCTGGGTTACGTGCTGCACGCACAATGGCGACGCCTGCAACGGCCCTGAGCGCGCGCCAGCACCGCTGCCGCAAACACTGCACAATCAGCGCATGAGCCCATCCACTCCCGTTTCCGCCCTGACCATCGCCGGTTCCGATTCCGGGGGCGGCGCAGGCATCCAGGCCGACCTGAAGGCCTTTGCCGCCCATCGCGTGCACGGCCTGTCGGTGATCGCCGCGCTGACCGCGCAGAACACCCGCGGCGTCACTGCCGTCCACGTGCCCCCGCTGGAGTTCCTGCAGGCGCAGATCGATGCCTGCTTCGCCGATTTCGAAATCCACGCGGTGAAGCTGGGCATGCTGGCCAACGCCGAGGTGATCGGGCGGGTTGCCGACGCACTGGAAACACACCGCCCGCCGCACGTGGTGCTCGACCCGGTGATGGTGGCCACCAGCGGCGCCAGGCTGCTGGAGGAGAGCGCGCTGCACGCCATGCGCACCCGCCTGATCCCATTGGCCACGCTGCTGACGCCCAACATCCCGGAGGCCGAACTGCTGCTCGGGCGTCGCATTGTCACCGCCGACGATGCCGAAGATGCCGCCGGTGCGCTGCTGGCGCTCGGCGCGGGCGCCGTTCTGCTCAAGGGCGGTCATCTTGACGAGGGCGCACGCGTGATCGACCGCTACTTCGATGGCGTCACCCGCGATGACTTCATCCACGCGCGCCTGCCGGTCGATGCCCACGGCACCGGCTGCACGCTGGCGTCGGCGATCGCCGCGCAGTTGTGCCAGGGGCTGTCAGTGCCGAACGCCTGCGAGGCCGCCATCGACTACGTGGCCCGCGGCCTGCAGAGCGGGTACTACCCCGGCCGCAGCGAGGTGCTGGTGATCGATCACTTCGGCGCGGCGCGTCCTGCATGATCGATGCGCTGACCCTGCCCGTGCAGTCCGACGATGGCCATCGTACCGACCTGCTGGTGCGCCGCCCGGCCACGCCGCAGGCGCGCCTGCTGTGGCTGCCGGCACTGGGCGTGGCGGCACGCCACTACCTGCCGCTGGCCGAGGCGCTCGCCGCGCGCGGCCTTGCCGTGCACCTGCATGAGTGGCGCGGCAACGGCAGCAGCAGCCTGCGTCCATCGCGCACGCAGGACTGGGGCTACCGCGAGATCCTCCAGCGCGACCTGCCGGCCAGCCTGGCGCAGGTGCAGGCCCAGGGCAGCGCGCCGTTGATCATTGGCGGCCACAGCCTCGGCGGCCAGCTTGCCTGCGCGTTCGCCGGACTCAACCCGGACGTCGTCGCCCGGTTCTGGCTGGTCGCCAGCGGCACGCCATACTGGCGCACCTTCCCCGCGCCGCGCGGCTGGACCTTGCCACTGATCTACCGCTTCCTGCCGTGGCTGGCCCAGCGCCAGGGCGTGCTGCACGGACGCCGCGTGGGATTTGGCGGCACCGAAGCGCGCGGCCTGATCCGCGACTGGGCACGCGTGGGCCTGAGCAACCACTACTGCGGCGAGGGCATCGCGCAGGACCTCGACCTCGCCATGCGCGAGGTCCGCGGCCAGGCGACGGCGGTGATCATGGCCGACGACTGGCTGGCACCGGCAACGTCGATGCAGGGCCTGCTGGCCAAGCTGCCGCAGGTACGATCGACGCTGACCGTGCTGTCCGCCGCCACGCTGGGCGCACGCGCCGACCACTTCGCCTGGATGAAGGCGCCGGAGGCCGTTGCCGACACACTTTTTCATTCATTTGAATGAAGACCTTCACAAAAGCGTTGACGAATGCGACGTCGATCCGCATAATTCCGCTCCTGTTGACGCGCCCGTAGCTCAGTTGGATAGAGTACCTGGCTACGAACCAGGCGGTCGGGAGTTCGAATCTCTCCGGGCGCACCATCAACAGGCTGACAACGCCGCCGTTGGCAGCAGCAGTACAAAACGCGATGCACATGCGCCCGTAGCTCAGTTGGATAGAGTACCTGGCTACGAACCAGGCGGTCGGGAGTTCGAATCTCTCCGGGCGCACCACTGCATCGCGTGCAGCACTACAATCAGACAATGCAAATGCGCCCGTAGCTCAGTTGGATAGAGTACCTGGCTACGAACCAGGCGGTCGGGAGTTCGAATCTCTCCGGGCGCACCATTGCATCGACAAGAACGGCAGCCCTCGGCTGCTGTTTTTTTTTGGCCGTCTCCCCGCAACCCGGCGCGCGACGCTCATCCGCGCGACATCGCCTGCACCCGCACCGCCTGCATCACCAGGCGATCCGCCGCGCCCGGCAGTGCGGGCGCCGGGCACGCACCGCCGGCGGGGTCGTCGTGCGCCAGCCAGTCGTCCACCACACCGCCCAGCAGATCCACGCGCAGCGGCAGCGTGATGTGGTCCTCGCCGCGCATCTCGATGTAGTGCACGCGCGGACTGGATGATGCCAGCCGACGCCCCTGCTCCACCCGGACATGCTGGTCATCCTGGCCATGCAGCAGCAGGACGCAGGCCTGCGTGCCGGACAGTGCGCGGGCCACATCGACGCGGTCCAGGTCCAGGTCCAGCCGCTGACTGGCGGCGGCGATCACCTGGTCGATGTCCTGCCCCCCGTAGCGCCAGCGCCCGTACGCGGCCACCGCCTGCGCCTTCCAGCCACTCGGCTGCAGCGACATCAGGTGCGGAATCATGCTGCGGATCGCGTCGCCGGCATTGGCAAAGGACTCCATCGCCACCACACCGGTGACCTGGTCGCCCAGCTTGCCGGCAGTGAACAACGCCGTGGCCGCCCCGTAAGAGACGCCGAACAGGTACAGCGGACCCGCGACTTCGCCGCGCTGGCGCAGCGTGCCGATCACATCGACCACATCGTCCGATTCGAACGTGCCATAGCCGGCCGGACCGGCGCCGGAATGACCGTGGTTGCGCAGGTCGATGGTGACCACGCGGTAGCCGGCCTGCGCCAGCTGCAGCGACCACGGCAGCATCGCATCGCCGTTCATCATCCACCCATGAAGGAGCACGACGGTGCCGCGCGGCGCCTGCGGCCGGAACGGATGCGGCACCGCCAGCTGCAGGCCGGTCTGCAGCGGCAGGCCGTTGTCGTGCTGTTGGGCCAGGTAGTGGTAGCGCGCGCCGTACTGGCCAGGATCGAACGCCCGCCAGAAGATCGGCACGCCCCCGCGGCCGGTGACGAAACCGTGTCGGTTCGGCACCGACGCCACCGCGTCGGCGATGCGCGCGGTATCCAGCAGCGTGGACACGCCGCCGGGGGCGACCAGACGATCGCTCAGCGACGTGGACGCGGACGAGGTCAGCGAGGAGCAGGCAGCCAGCCACAGGCCGGCCCCGGCCAGCAGCAACAGCAGCAGGCGTTTCATGGGCGTGGATGGACATCAACGGGCCGGGCAGCGTACTGGCTGCGCCGCAGGCGCTCTATCGCACCGGGATGACGGTGGCATGACAGCGCACCATCGGTTCAGCTTGGCCGGCGGCTCAGGCGCCGTGCCCGAGCCACGTCGCCATCGTCGGCCACCAGCCCTCGATCACCTGGGGCCGCTGCATGCGCTCGCGCCACCAGCGCAGCCCCGCGCCCTCCTCGCCGGTCCGCCAGGCCAGCCAGAAGGTTTCATCCGGCTTGGGCTCGTCCACCTGCCGGATCACCAGCCGCCCCTCGCGCACCGCCTGACGCACGTACGGCTCGGGCAGGAAGCCAAAGCCAAGACCGGCGCACTGGAGGCGGAACTTGCTGGCCGTATCGGGCACGGTCACTGTGTCCTGGCCCATCAGCAGGCCGACCGTGCGCGGCAGCAGCCGGCGCGCCGAGTCCGCCACCGCGATCGCGCAATGCGCCGCCAGCACCTCCCGTCCGAGCGGCTCAGGCGCTGTCGCCAACGGGTGCGAGGGCGCCACGGCAAAGACGAAGCGCACCACGCCCATCGGCTCGACCACGTATCCGCCCCCGCTCGGCCCCTCGCCCGCCGCGCCGACCAGCAGGTCGGCCCGGCGGTCCAGCAGGGCCTCCCAGGTGCCGGACAACGCCTCACTGACCAGCCGCACCCGGGTCTGTTCGGCCACCGCCGTGAACGCCCGCACGTCCTCGGCCAGCAGCGCCGGGGGGAACATCGCATCCACCGCCACGGTCAGTTCGGCCTCCCAGCCGGACGCTACCCGGCGCACCCGCATTTCCAGCTCGCGCGCGGCGCGCAGCAGGTGCCGCCCCTCCTCCAGCAGCGCCTCACCGGCCGCGGTCAGGTGCGCGCGCGGGCCGATCCGGTCGAACAGCTGGACGCCCAGGTCCTCCTCCAGCTTGGACACCGTGTAGGAAATCGTCGATGGCACCTTGTGCAGCGCCTTGCCGGCGGCGGCGAACGAGCCGCGGCGGTCGATGGCATCCAGGATCTGCAGGGCATCGAGGCTGAGCTTGAGCATTCGAATTTTTCGATGATGGCTTGCAAAACTATCCGTTTTTCAAGTCCGGGGCGCAAGCGGATACTGGCCGCAACAGGAAAGGGAGCGGCAGCCGCCACCCCGGACCGCCATCGAAACCATCGAACACCCAGGAGATTCCCATGCTGCAGATCCGCAAGAGCAACACCCGTGGCAAGGCCGACCACGGCTGGCTGAACTCCATGCACACCTTCTCCTTCGCCAACTACTATGACCCGCGCTATGTCAGCTTCGGCCCTCTGCGCGTGATCAACGAAGACCGCGTCCAGGGCGGCCAGGGCTTCGGCACCCACAGCCACAGCAACATGGAGATCATCTCCTACGTGCTTGGCGGCGCGCTGGAGCACAAGGACTCGATGGGCACCGGCTCGGTGCTGCGCTATGGCGACGTGCAGCGGATGAGTGCGGGCAGCGGCGTCAGCCACAGCGAGTTCAACCACTCGGCCGACGAGGCGGTGCACTTCCTGCAGATCTGGCTGTTCCCCGACCAGGAGAACATCGCCCCGAGCTACCAGGAAACCCACTTCGCGCCGGACACCAAGCGCGGCCAGCTCCGCCTGATCGCCTCGCGCGATGGCCGCGACGGTTCGCTGCTGATCCACCAGGATGCCAACATCCACGCGACCATCCTGGATGGGGACGACCGCGTGCACCTGCCGCTGGCCCCGCGTCGCGGCGCCTATGTGCAGGTCGCCCGTGGCCAGCTCCAGGTCAACGGCATCACCCTGGAAGCCGGTGATGCGCTGCAGATCAGCGACGAGGCGCAGGTCACGCTGGAGAACGGCAACGATGCCGAAGTGATCGTCTTTGAGCTGCCGCTGTAATCCCCCCCACTGAAACGCCGACCCCCCGGTTGCCCGGGGTGTCGTGCGTTGCGCGGATCAGAACCTGTAGTTGAGCGTCAGGCGCACGTTGCGTGGCTCGCCCCAGGTGTAGGTGCTGTACCAGCTGAAGATCGTGTAATAACGCTTGTCGAGCAGGTTGTTGACGTTGACCGTCGCCGACAGCTGGTCGTTGAACTGGTAGCCCGCCATCGCATCCAGCAGCCAGTACGGCTCAGTGCGATGGACCTGGCTTCCGCCGGTGGCCGGGTGGGTGATGGTGCCGAACGTACTGCCCTGCCAGCGCGCACCACCGCCAACGCTCCAGCCCTGCCCCGCACCGGTGAGGCGGTAGGTGCTGTGCACGCTGAACTGGTCTTCCGGTTCCAGCGTGGAGACCTTGGTGGACTGCTGCCGCGCGATCTTGTGCGCGTAGCCGCCCTGGACCTGCCAGCCCGGCGCGAGCTGACCGGAGATCTCCAGCTCATAGCCCCTGGTCCGCACGCCCATCAGCCCTTCATAGGCGATGCCACCGCTCGGTGTCCTGCCGCCGGTGGGCTGCGCGTAGTTGTCCTGCTCCAGCTGGAACACGGCCGCGCTCGCGTTGAGACGCCCCTCGTAGAACTCCGCCTTCAGGCCGGCCTCGTAGCTGCGCCCTTCCAACGGGTCCAGCACCCGACCCTGTTCGTCCTGGTTGCCCTGCGGCTTGAAAATGGTGCTGTAGCTGGCAAACACCGAGACGGTGCGGCTGAGGTCGTACACCACGCCGGCGTACGGCACGACCACGCCGCTCTCGTCGGTATCCGGGGATGTGTAGTTGGCGATGCGGCTGCCGAGGATCAGCTTCAGCGGGTCGGCCAGGTCGAAGCGGCCCACCACATAGGCACCGCTCTCCCGGGTAACCTGGTTGTCCCCATAGCTCCACTGCCAGTCCGGCTCGGGCACATCGCCGGTCCAGGCGTAATAGTCGGCAACGTCGCTCACGTAACCCGGCTGGGGCGAATACCCGTTGTTGACCCAGCGCTTGCGCGACACACTCCCGCCCACCACCAGTTCGTGCTGGCGACCGAACCATTCGAACCGGCCGCTCACGTACAGATCGGCGGCATTGCTGGTGGTCTTGCCGATGTACTGGCCCAGCCACATGCTCGCGCCCTCGCCGGTGACGGGATCGGGATTGCCGCCGGCCGCCGCTCCCAGCGAGGCGTCGTAACCGTTGACCTGGTGGTTGAGCTGCAGCTTGGCGACCCAGTCGTTGCCGAAGGTGTGCTCCAGCGTGGCAAAGCCGGTGCGGGCGTACTGGCCCCAGCGGCTCCAGCGTGCGCCATTGTTGAATGAGCGCGGCATGCGGTTGAACTTGCCCGCGCTGTCCAGCAGTGGAATGCCGCCCCAGCTTGAGCCCTTGGGATCGCTGTCCTGGTAGTCGACCCCGACCGTCAGCAGCGTGCTGTCGCCGATGTCGGTTTCCAGAATGCCGTAGAAGACCTCGTTGCTGCGCTGGTAATGGTCGACGTTGGACTGCTTGTCCTGGTACGCCGCCACCGCGCGTCCGCGCACGCGGCCGCTCCCGGTCAAGGGACCACCGACATCCACGTCGGCCCGGTAGCTGTCCCACGAACCGGCCCCCAGCGTGACACTGCCGGCCGGCGTGCGGGTCGGCTTCTTGCGCACCAGGTTGATCGTCGCGCCGGGGTCCCCCATGCCGGTCAGCAGGCCGGTCGCGCCCTTGAGCACCTCGATGCGGTCGTAGATGGCGGTATCACTGAGCGTGTTGCCCGCCGAGTACGCCGAATCGCGCGCCATCGGGATGCCGTCGTACTGGAAGTTCTGCACCGCGAAGCCGCGTGCGTAGTACTCCGTGCGCTCGCTGTCGTAGGTGACGATGCTGATGCCCGGGGTGACCTTCATGACGTCGTCGATGCCATTGAGCCCGAAGTCGTTCATTTCCTGACGGGTGATCACGCTGATCGACTGCGGCGTCTGGCGCGGGCTGAGCACCAGACGCGTGGCGGTGGCGATCGTGCCCGGCGTGTAGGAGCCACTGCCTTCGGTCACTGTGCCCAATTGATTGGCGGTGACCTGCACCGTCGGCAGGGTCTGGGCAGCAGCATCCTCCGGCGGCGGCTCCTCCGCCTGCACGGCGGGGGCAAACAGACCCAGCCCGAGCACCCCACTCAGGGCCACGGTGAGCAGGGACAGGGAGGGTGCCGACGGACGTTCGGCAGGAATACGGCCCGAACGGGCCTGGGCAGTACGGGACACGACAACGGACACGGCAACGCCTCCAGTGAGGAACGACATCCTCTGGCGGCGGCTGGAGGTAGATGGGGGGAGGAAGGCGCTACGGCGCTTCCGCGGCAGCCACATGTTACAGCCTGCGGACATGCGATGCTTGGCGCCGCTGGATGCCCTGACTGGAGAAACACGGATGTACATCGCGCTTGCGACATCGCTGCTGCTGGCCCTCGCCGTCGCGGCCGCCCCACCGCAACTGGAGGACTACCCGGTCGAACTGACCCGGATCGACCATTTCGCACCAACCCGGCCTCCGCACGACGGGGTGACCTGGAAAATGGACATGTACCTGCGCGGCGACGGCCAGGACGGCGATCTCGACTTCGCGGACCGTTTCACCGTCTACCTGGCCGGCTGCGGCAGCGGCTGCATCGAATACGTATTGATCGACCGCGTCAGTGGCGAGGTCCACCCGGGCCAGACCCTCAACAACGGGCGCTTGGCTCACCGGCGCGACAGTCGCCTGTTGATCGTCACGCAGAACGACGGCTACGGGCATCCCGACCGGATCGAGTATCTGCTGTGGACGGGTGAACGGCTGGAGCGCATCGCGTACGAAGAGCGCGCCTTCGTCCCCGACTGAGACCTGCCGGGTGATGCAGCGGCCGCCCAAACAGAAAGGCCTTCGTACTTGCGTACGAAGGCCTTCTGCATAACTGGCGGAGCGGGAGGGATTCGAACCCTCGATAGAGCTTTTGACCCTATACTCCCTTAGCAGGGGAGCCCCTTCAGCCACTCGGGCACCGCTCCAGTGTTCTTGTTCCGCCGCTGTGATGTTTCATCTCAGCGGGGGCGCGAATAATAACGTTTTCCGCGCCCTCAGGTAAAGCCTTAATCGGAAGAATTTTCACTTCCAGCGGCATTCGGCTCGTCGCCGCGCTGGATGCGCTGGTAAATCTCTTCGCGGTGCACGGCAACGTCCTTCGGAGCGGTGATACCGATACGGACCTGGTTGCCCTTGACGCCGAGCACGGTCACGCTGACCGAGTCACCGATCATCAGGGTTTCGCCTACGCGGCGAGTCAGGATCAACATTTTTGCAAGTCTCCATGGAACCGGTGGTACTTCCCCACCGGCTTGGCGCCCAGCCAAGGAACGCCCCACGACAAAGGGAAAGGATTCGCCATAGTACCGTCAGCTGTCCCACGCCATCAAGGAGCAGGACAGTCGAGGCTTACGGCGTTCAGATACGCGGGGTGACCCAATCCACTACGGCGGCGAGCGCCGAGGCAAGGGCGGGCCCGTCCTCACCACCACCCTGGGCGAGATCCGGGCGACCGCCGCCCTTGCCCCCGATCTGACTTGCGATGTGCGACAACAGTTCCCCGGCCTTGACCTTGCCCGTTGCACTGCCGTTCACACCTGCCACCAGCGCGGCTTTGCCGTCCTGCACGCCGGCCAGCACGATGACGGTATCGCCCAGCTGCTGCTTGAGACGATCCACGGCATCACGCAGCGACCTGGCATCGAAACCCTCCAGACGCGCGGCCAGCACCTTGACGCCATTGACCTCTACCGCCGATGCGCCGAGGTCGGCGGTGGCGCCAGCGGCCTGCTTGGCCTTCAGGCCCTCCAGTTCGCGTTCAAGCTTTTTCTGCCGCTCGCCGAGCTGGCGGATCTTCTCGACCACATCGCTGGCCGTGCCGCCCAGCAGCGCCGCCGCTTCGGCAAGCTGCGCTTCCGCGTTGGCCACGTAGTCCAGCGCGCCCTGCCCGGTCACCGCCTCGATGCGGCGCACGCCCGAGGACACACCGCCTTCAGCGGTGATCTTGAACAGGCCGATGTCGCCGGTGCGCCCCACGTGCGTGCCACCGCACAGTTCGGTCGAGTAGTCGCCCATCTTCAGCACGCGCACGTGTTCGCCATATTTCTCGCCGAACAACGCCATCGCGCCAAAATCGAGAGCTTCCTGCATGCCCATGTTGTGCACTTCGGCGGCGTTGTTGGCACGCACCTGTTCGTTGACCTTGCGCTCGATCACCGCGAGCTCCTCGGCGCTGATCGGCTGGAAGTGCGAGAAGTCGAACCGCAGGCGGTCCGGCGCAACCAGCGAGCCCTTCTGCTGCACGTGGGTACCCAGCACCTCGCGCAGGGCGGCGTGCAACAGGTGGGTCGCCGAGTGGTTGAGGATGGTGGCGCCACGGCGCTGGCCATCGACCTCGCCGCTGAGCACGTCACCCACCTTCAGGCTGCCGCTCGTCACCCGGGTCACGTGGCCGTGGTACTGGCCCGCGAACTTCTGGGTGTCGCCAACCTGCAACTGCACGCCCGGGCCCGACAGCGTGCCGGTGTCGCCGACCTGGCCGCCGGATTCGGCGTAGAACGGGGTCTGGTCGGTCAGCACGATGACGTCATCACCGGCCTGCACCGCGTCCACCGGGCGGCCGTCCTTGAGCAGGGCCACCACGGTCAGGCCGTCGGCCTGCAGGCGGTCATAGCCCAGAAACACAGTGGGTTTGAGAGTGGCGACCAGCTCGGCGGACAGGACCACGCCTGCGCCACCCTTGCCTGCCTTGCGGCCGTCGTCGCGCTGCTTTTTCATCGCCGCGTCGAAGCCGTCGATGTCCACGGTCAGATCACGCTCACGCGCGATGTCCTGGGTCAGATCCAGGGGGAAGCCATAGGTGTCATAGAGGCGGAACGCGTCGGTGCCGGGGATCACGCCATCGGTCACCTGGGCGGCGACGTCGTCGAAGATCTTCATGCCCGAATCAAGCGTCTGGGCAAACCGCTCCTCTTCGGCCTGCAGCGCGCGCACGACGGTGTCGGCCTGTGCCGGCAGGTCCGGGTAGGCTTCGCCCATCTGCTCGACCAGGGTCGGCACCAGCTTGCTGAAGAACGGCTGGCGCACGCCCAGCATCCAGCCGTGGCGCAGCGCGCGGCGGATGATCCGGCGCAGCACGTAGCCGCGGCCCTCATTGGACGGCAGCACGCCATCGACAATCAGGAACGAACAGGCGCGGATGTGATCGGCGATCACGCGCAACGACTTGTTTTCCAGATCGGCCATGCCGGTCAGTTCGCTGGCCTTGCGGATCAGCGCCTGGAACAGGTCGATCTCATAGTTGGTGTGAACGTGCTGAAGGATCGCGGCCAGGCGTTCCAGGCCCATGCCGGTATCCACGCACGGCGCCGGCAGCGGCACGAGGGTGCCGTCGGGCTGGCGGTCGAACTGCATGAACACCAGGTTCCAGATTTCGATGTAGCGGTCACCGTCTTCATCCGGCGAACCCGGGGGGCCACCGGCGATATGGTCGCCGTGGTCGTAGAAGATCTCGGTGCACGGACCGCAGGGGCCGGTGTCGGCCATCTGCCAGAAGTTGTCCGACGCGTACGGGGCGCCCTTGTTGTCGCCGATGCGCACGATGCGCGACTCCGGAATGCCGACCATGTCGCGCCACAGCGCGTAGGCCTCGTCATCGGTCTGGTAGACGGTGACCAGCAGACGCTCGGCCGGCAGCTTCCAGACCTGGGTCAGCAGCTCCCACGCCCAGGCGATGGCGTCCTTCTTGAAGTAGTCGCCGAAGGACCAGTTGCCAAGCATTTCAAAGAAGGTGTGGTGGCGCGCGGTGTAGCCGACCTGGTCCAGGTCGTTGTGCTTGCCGCCGGCACGCAGGCAGCGCTGGACATCGGCAGCGCGCACGTAGCTGCGCTTTTCCGCGCCCAGGAACACGTCCTTGAACTGCACCATGCCGGAGTTGGTGAACAGCAGGGTCGGATCATTGCCCGGCACCAGCGGCGCCGACGGCACGATGGTGTGGCCTTTGCCCTTGAAGAACTCAAGGAAGTCGCTGCGGATCTGGGAGGTAGTGAATTTGACGGATGCGTTCATGGGGGCTGGCTTTGTGCGGGCCGGTCGGTCCCTCGCAGGACCGCCGAAACCACAAAGGGTATCAGGCCCGGGCCGCTCAGTCCTCTGGGTCGTAACGGGTCGCCCGGCGGATGCTGTCGCCATCGAACCCACGGCGGGCAAGCAGATCGGCCGCCTTGCGCCGCTGTGGCAGCTCCTGCGGGCCGGCATCGCCGAACCGGCGCCGGACCAGATCGCGGGCGTTCTCGGTCCAATCGCCCTCGAAGGTCGCCAGCGCGGCCGCGACCTGCTCGCTGTCCAGCCCGTGGGTGCCCAGCTCCGCGCGGATATGCAGGGGGCCGTAGCCGGTACTGGCGCGGATGCGCACCAGGTTCTCGGCGAACCGGGTGTCGTCCTGCCAGCCGGCCTCGCTGAGCTTGTCCACGGCCGCTTCGGCCGCCTCGGTCTCGATGCCGCGGGCCTGCAGCTTGCGGGTCAACTCCTTGCGCGAGTGCTCACGGCGGACCAGCAGGCCCAGCGCTCGCTGGACCGGGGTCTGTTCGCGGACACGGCGCTTGCGGCCGGGTGCCGGGGCATCGGAATCGTGCATGACCACCTTCGATGAAATGCGCCGTCCCTGGCGCTCCCCCCGTCGGGGGAATACTGAAACCGCGGGACAGGGCAAGCGTCACTGACGGCGCCGCCCTGCCCCGCAGGAAACTCACTCGGCGTCGTCGCCGTCGTCGTCACCACCCTCGCGGACCGCTTCGGCCGGCTGGAACTTCTCGCGCAGCTCGGCTTCCAGGCGCTGGGCAACCTGCGGGTTGTCGCGCAGGTAACCACGGGCGTTGTCCTTGCCCTGACCGATGCGCTCTTCACCGTAGCTGTACCAGGCGCCGGCCTTCTCGACCAGCTTGGCTTCCACGCCCATGTCGATCAGTTCGCCCTCGCGGCTGATGCCCTCGCCATAGAGGATTTCGGTGATGACCTGCTTGAACGGCGGTGCCAGCTTGTTCTTGACGACCTTGATCTTGGTCTGGTTGCCGATGATCTCGTCGCCCTTCTTGATGGCGCCGATACGACGGATGTCCAGGCGCACCGAGGCGTAGAACTTCAGCGCGTTGCCGCCGGTCGTCACTTCCGGGCTCTGGCCCGGCATCATCACGCCGATTTTCATGCGCAGCTGGTTGATGAACACCACCAGGGTATTGGAGCGCTTGATGTTGCCGGTCAGCTTGCGCAGCGCCTGGCTCATCAGGCGGGCCTGCAGGCCCGGCAGCTGGTCGCCCATTTCGCCTTCGATTTCCGCCTTGGGGGTCAGCGCGGCGACCGAATCGACCACCACGATGTCCACCGAACCGGAACGCACCAGCATGTCGGCGATTTCCAGTGCCTGCTCGCCGGTATCGGGCTGGGACAGCAGCAGATCATCGACGTTCACGCCCAGCTTGGCGGCGTAGATCGGGTCCAGCGCATGCTCGGCGTCGATGAAGGCGGCGGTACCGCCCTTCTTCTGGCACTCGGCGATCGCCTGCAGGGTCAGGGTGGTCTTGCCCGAGGATTCCGGACCGTAGATCTCCACGACACGCCCCTTGGGCAGGCCACCGATGCCGAGCGCGATGTCCAGCATCAGCGAACCGGTGGGGATGACCTCGACCGCTTCGATGACGCGGTCACCCATGCGCATGACCGAGCCCTTGCCGAACTGCTTCTCGATCTGGCTCAGGGCGGCGGTCAACGCACGCTTTTTGTTCTCGTCCATCGTATTGGTCCTTGCAGAGGTCATGTCGTTGGAGGTGCTTTCTTTGGGAGTCTTCTTGGCCACGGGGTCACTTTAAGGTTGGCGTATCGCACAGGCTGAGATTCTGCCCGGCGTTCGGAAAAAAATTATCGGACATCCGTACCAACCTCAGCGGAACCAGAGAATCGCCACAAAGACCGCGCGTGTTTCAACAGCATCAGGACCTAGCGGTTGGGCCGCAGCAGTCCGCAATAGAGGCCTTCGATGGCGAAGTCCTGGTCGGGCAACACCTCGATCGGCTTGTAGTCGGGGTTGCGAGGCAGGAGCCGGATGCGGTCCTTGCCCATCTTCAGCAGCTTGACCGTGATCTCGTCATCGATGCGGGCGACCACGATCTGCCCCGACCGGGCGTCACGGGTGCGATGCACGCCGATCAGGTCGCCATCGAAGATGCCCTCGTCGATCATCGAGTCGCCCTGCACCTTCAGCAGGTAATCCGGTGCAGGCGAGAAGAACACCCGGTCCAGCACCACGAAATCGTCCGAGCCGATGTCCGCCCCGATCGGCAGACCGGCCGCAACCCGGCCGAGGACCGGCAGGCGCAGCACATGGTCCGGGAGTGCGGCTGCGGCCAGCGAACCAGGCAGACCGTCCTGCAGCGGCGGCGCCTGCACCAGCCGGATGCCGCGCGCCTGGCCGGGGATGCGACGGATCGCCCCCGCCTGCTCCAGCGCCTCCAGGTGGTACTGCGCGGCGCGTACGCCCTTGAAGCCGAAGGCACGGGCGATTTCCGCCTGGGAGGGCGGTGCGCCATCGGTCTGGATACGCTCGGCGATCAACTGCAGGATCGCCTGCTGGGTGTCGGTCAGGTCCATGATTAGTAGTATTACTACTAAGGCCAGGGGTGCGCAAGTGCCTGCACAGACCGGGCGACCGGCAGCCGACCAACGGTCGGCGTTGCCTGCGGCACCGTCCGGTCCGGGGCGTCAGGGATTGCGCCCGGAGCGCCAGATCGAGAACAGGATCCACACGCCGCAGAAGCCGGCACCGACGAAGCCGGCCACACCCAGCGCCAGCAGCCAGCGGCTGGAGACCCCGCCCACGCTGTGCATCACGATCGAGGAGCCGATGATCAACGCCGCCGTCACGATACCCATCACCAGCCGGTTGGCGGCCCGGTTGACCTGGTCGCCAAACCCTTCCAGGGCACGGGTCTCGACCTTGACCTGGAGGCGCCCGTTGCGCGCCATCTGCAGCAGCCGGCGGACATCGCGCGGCAGGTCGCCCATCAGGTCCATCGCCCCGAGCAGGCTGCGCTTGCCACGCTTGAGCATCGCCGCCGGCGCATAGCGCTGCCACATCACCCGTTCCAGGTACGGGCGCGCGGCGGTCGCCATGTCGAACTGTGGATCGAGCTGGCGGCCCATGCCTTCCAGGGTCAGGAAGGTCTTGATCATCAGCGCGAGGTCGGCCGGCAGGGTCAGGGCGTACTGGCGCAGGAGCTGCGTCACATCGCCCAGCATCAGGCCCATGTGCAGGTCCTTCAGCGGCACGCCACGGTACTGGTCGACGAAGGTACTGATGTCCTGCTGCAGGCGGGCTTCGTCCACGTCCACGCCACCGGCCCAGTCCAGCAGCACGTCCATGACCGGCTCGGGCTCCTGGGTCACCAGCCCATGCAGCAGCTGCGCGACCTGGAAGCGACGCTGCTCGGACAATGCGCCGACCATACCGAAGTCGATGACCCCGATCCGGCCGTCACGCAGGTAGATGATGTTGCCGGGATGTGGATCGGCATGAAACGCGCCGTCCTGCAGCACCATTTTGAGGATGATCCCGGCGCCGGTGCGCGCCAGCTGCACCCGGTCCAGGCCGGCGGCATCGACGCCCGCCAGATCCCGCCCCGGGATGCCATCCACGAAGTCCTGGACGTTCAGGCTCTCGCAGGTCCACTGCCAGTGCACGGCCGGAATGAAGATGTCCTGCCGCCCGTGGAAATTGCGCGCGATGCGCTCGGCATTGCGGCATTCGGCGGCGAAATCCAGTTCGCGCCGCAACGAGGTCTGGAACTGCTGCACCACTTCCGAAGGGCGGTAGCGGCGCAGGTCCGGCAGCCGCGCTTCGACGATCTCCGCCAGACGCGCCAGCAGGCGCAGGTCGGCCTCGATCACCTCGCGGATACCGGGTCGACGGATCTTGAGCACCACGGCCGAGCCATCATGCAGGGTCGCGCGATGCGCCTGCGCCAGCGATGCGGCGGCCATCGGGGTTTCATCGAGCCAGGCAAACACCTCGCTGGCCGGGGCGCCCAGATCGCGTTCGAGCTGATCGCGCACCTGCGCATACGGCAGCGCCGGCACCGCGTTCTGCAGCTCGGAGAATTCGGCGATCCAGTCGGGCGGGAACAGGTCCACGCGGGTGGCCAGCACCTGGCCGAGTTTGACGAAGGTGGGGCCGAGGTCTTCCATCGCGCGGCGCACCCGCACCGGCGCGGTCATGCGCAGCATCTGCTGGGTGTCGTTCCAGTGCAGCAGGCGCCCGGCCCGTTCGAGGACGTCGGCCAGGCCGATCCGGCGTACCAGGTCGCCGAAGCCATAGCGGATCAGGACCGAGGCGATTTCCTGCAATCGCCCCAGGTCGCGCACGGTTCCCAGCGTTTCCCACATTGCGCTCACTCCTGTCGGCACACGCGCTCAGGATGTCACACCGGCGGGAAGATTCCCGTCAGCGCCTGGTGCACGGTCTGCCGCCGTATGGCTTCGCGGTCGCCGTCGAACTGGAAGAGCTGCGCGCGCGCATAGCCGCCACGCTGCTTCCAGCCGATCCAGACACTCCCCACCGGCTTGTCGGGGCTGCCGCCGCCGGGACCGGCGATACCGGTGACGGCCACCGCCATCCCCGCGCCGGAATTGACCAGCGCGCCAGAGACCATTTCCAGCACGGTTTCCCGGCTGACCGCGCCGAACTGCTCCAGTGTCTGCGCGCGCACGCCGAGCAGGCGCTGCTTGGCTTCGTAGCTGTAGACGACCATGCCGCAGTCGAAGAACGCCGACGAGCCGGCCACATCGGTCATGGCCTTGGCGATCCAGCCGCCACTGCAGCTTTCGGCGGTGACCAGCTGCAGCGCAGCCTGCTGCAGGCGCTGGCCGACGTCACGGGCGAGAACGCCCAGGTCGGCATCGGAGGGAACGGTCATGGGGGTCCAGGATCAACAGGGGCACAGCCCCCGTTTTAGCCGAAAACCGGCGTGCTGTCGTGCCATGACGGTGCGACGGTGTGTCGCGCCGTCACCATTCGGGCACCTTCTCCGGCAGCAGCGCGCGGATCGGCTCGCCCCCCTCGCCTGCGGCCAGTTTTTCGGCCTCGGCGATCGGAATCTCCACGCTGAGCAGCCAGCCGTCCTCGTCGGCCTGCTCGCTGCGGACCACCTCCAGACGGTGCAGGCGCGACCGCAGGCGGCCGGCACTGGGCGGCAGGCGCAGGTCGCCGGTCACATGCTGCAGGCCCAGGCGCTTGCCCAGCACCGACTGCAGCAGGTCCAGTCCCAGGCCGTCACGGGCCGAGATCCAGACACGTTCGCGGCGCGCCGTGTCGGGGATGCCGTCCTGTGCGTCGTGGCGCACCTCGCTGCCCTCGATGCGGTCGATCTTGTTGAACACCAGCAACTGCGGCAATTCGCCCGCGCCCACCTCGTTGAGCACGTCGTCGACCTGGGCGATGCGTTCTTCGCGATGCGGATCGGCCGCGTCCACCACATGCAGCAGGAAGTCGGCCTCGCGCGCTTCACTCAGGGTCGCGCGGAACGCGGCCACCAGCTCGTGCGGCAGATCGCGCACAAAGCCCACGGTATCGGCCAGCACCACGTTGCCACCGGGGACCGCAATGCGGCGCACGGTCGGATCCAGGGTCGCGAACAGCTTGTCGGCGGCGTAGGCTTCAGCGCCGGTCAGCGCATTGAACAGCGTCGATTTGCCGGCATTGGTGTACCCCACCAGCGCCACACGCGGCAGTTCGCTGCGCACGCGGGCACGGCGCATCTGGGTGCGCTGCACTTCGACCTTCTCGAGCCGCTTCTGCAGCTGTTCGACCCGCTTCTGCAGCAGGCGGCGATCGGTTTCCAGCTGGGTTTCGCCCGGGCCGCGCAGGCCGATGGCACCACCACGCTGACGCTCCAGGTGGGTCCAGCCGCGCACCAGCCGCGTGGCCATGTGGCGCAGCTGCGCCAGCTCGACCTGCAGCTTGCCTTCGTGGCTGTGCGCACGCTGGGCGAAAATATCCAGGATCAACCCGGTGCGGTCGATCACGCGGCGCTCCAGGAACCGCTCCAGGTTGCGCTCCTGCGACGGCGACAGCGCATGGTTGACCAGCACCAGATCCGCCCCGGTGGCCTCGGCCGCCGCCTTGATCTCGTCCAGCTTGCCGGACCCGATCAGAATCGACGGGTTGGGGCGATCGATGCGCGCGGTCAGGGTCGCCGCGATGGTGGCCCCGGCCGAGCGGGCCAGATCGGTGAACTCTTCCAGCACGTCTTCTTCGAGCCGGCCGGCATGCGGCTGGATCAGGAGCGCGTGTTCGCCTCGCTTGGAACGATCAAACACGCAGTTCTCCCGTATTGCTCAACCTGTCACTCAACGTCTTCTTCACCTTGGGCGCCTTCGGCGCCACCTTCGTTGGACTGCACATAACCACCGCCCGGCCCGACCCGCACATTGCGCGCCGGCACCACGGTCGAAATGGCGTGCTTGTACACCATCTGGCTGACCGTATTGCGCAGCAGGACCACGAACTGGTCGAACGATTCAATCGTGCCCTGCAATTTGATGCCATTGACCAGATACACCGATACCGGCACGCGCTCGCGCCGAAGTGCATTCAGAAACGGATCCTGCAGCGATTGCCCCTTGGACATTGCACACTCCTGATTATTGTTTTTATGGTTGTCCAGCAGTTGACGCGGCCCCCGCCGCCCACTGGAATCCTTGATGGTACACGGGGTGGGCGCGTGAAGGCGTGGTGTCAGCGACCGACAAAGGTCGAAACCGCGTCCGCCAGAGAAGCACGGTCGATATGCGGGTCGAACCAGCGGGCATCAAGTTCGCCCCTCAGCCAGGTCAGCTGCCGTTTGGCCAACTGGCGGGTGGCGTAAATGCCCCGGTCGCGGAACTCGGCGGCGCTGCCCTGCCCGTCCAGGTACTCCCACGCCTGCCGATAGCCGACCGCACGGATCGCCGGCAGGTCCAGCGGCGTCGCCACCTGGGCCATCGCCGGCAGCGCGCGCAGGGCGCGCACTTCATCGAGAAAGCCGTGGGCGAGCATGGCGTCGAAGCGGGTCGCAATCCGCTGGTGCAGGACGCTGCGCTCGCGCGGCGCCAGCACCAGCTTCAACGCGCGTACCGGCAGGCGGTCCACGCCTGGCAGCTTCTGCCACTCGCTGATCGGGCGGCCGGTCAGGCGAAAGACTTCGAGCGCACGTTGGATGCGTTGTGGGTCGGTGGCATGAATGCGCGCAGCGGCGGCAGGATCGACCTCGCCCAGATGCGCGTGCATCGCCGCCCAGCCGTGCTCGGCCGCCTCGGCGGCGATGCCGGCGCGGACGGCCGGATCGGCCTGCGGCATCGGCGACAGGCCCTGCAGCAGGGCGCGGAAGTACAGCCCGGTACCGCCGGCAAGGATCGGCAGCTTGCCGCGCGCCACGATGTCGGCCACCGCCCGGCCGGCGTCGGCGGCGAACTCGGCGGCCGAGTACGTCTGCCACGGATCGCGCAGGTCCAGCAGATGATGCGGTGCCTGCGCCCGCTCGATGGCATCGGGTTTGGCCGAGCCGATGTCCAGACCCCGATAGACCAGCGCCGAATCGACGCTGACGATCTCACCGTCCAGCTGGCGGGCCAGCGCGATGGCGGTGGCCGTCTTGCCCGAGGCCGTCGGCCCCATCAGGGCGATCGCCAGGGGGCGGGTATCGGCGGCCATCAGTCCTCGTCCGGCCAGCGCGGCATCGCCGGCTTTGCCTCCAGGCGCACCGCCGGCACTGCGGCCACGGCTGCCCATACCTTGAGCGCATCGACGGTGGCGGCGACATCGTGGACGCGCAGCAGCATCGCGCCGCGCTGGGCCGCGATCAGGTGCGCGGCGACCGAACCGGCCACGCGCTCGCGCGGCGACTCGCGGCCGGTCAGTTCGCCGATGCTGCGCTTGCGCGACAGGCCGGCCAGCATCGGCACGCCCAGCTCCAGGAACCGCTCAGAGCGCGCCAGCAGCGTCATGTTGTGCTCGGTGGTCTTGCCGAAGCCGAAGCCCAGGTCGATAACCAGGTGCTTCCTGGCGATGCCCGCCATCTCAGCGGCGAACAGGCGCTCGGCCAGGAAGCGGTGGACCTCGGCCACGACATCGTCGTAGTGCGGCGTGTCCTGCATGCTGCCCGGCTCACCCTGCATGTGCATCAGCACGACCGGCACGTCGAGGTCGGCGGCCGCCGCGAGCGCCCCTTCCTGGCGCAGTGCACGGATGTCATTGATCATGCCGGCGCCCGCCGCCACCGCCGCACGCATCACGTCTGGCTTGAAGGTGTCGATGCTGATGGGCACGGGGGTCTGGCGCGCCAGCGCCTCGATGACCGGCACCACCCGGCGCAGCTCCTCGTCCAGCGGCACCGGCGCACTGCCGGGCCGGGTCGATTCGCCGCCGATATCCAGCAGGTCCGCGCCCTCGGCCACCAGTTGCAGGCCATGCGCCACCGCAGCGTCCACCGTGTTGTGCGCGCCACCGTCGGAGAAGGAATCCGGGGTGACGTTGACGATGCCCATTACGCGCGGACGGTCCAGCCGCAGTACGCGGCCAGCGCAGTCCAGCTGGGGAGAAATATCGAACATGGGCCGTTCCACAAAGTACGCCAGCGGGTAGTTTACGCCGGCCCGCAGGGCCGGCTGCCGGGGTCAGCGCTGGCGGCGCCTGCGCTCCACGTACAGGGTCTTGGCGATGCTCAACAGCACGCCGACGGCGATGCCGATGCCGGCACCGAGCAGCAGGTTGTCGCGGGCCAGGCCGATGCCCACGCCCACGATCGTGGCGATCACCATTTCGGCGGTGTGCGAGATCGGCTGCGGCGGGGGGATGGACATGGCGACTCCGGGACGGAAGCGAAAACGGGTCGCCATTATGACCCGCGCCCGGGTCGGGCGACGGCCCTGCGCGGCTCTGTCGCAGCCTGTACGGAAACGACGAAGGCCGGGTTTCCCCGGCCTTCGTCGTTCAGGCATTGCCCGCTCAGTGCTGCTCGGCAGGACCGGCGATCGGCGGCAGCGGACGGGCGTCGCCGCCCTTGTCATTGTTGCTGCCACCGTCCTTGTTGGACTTGCCCCAACCGGCCGGCGGCGGCGGATCGCGGCCTTCCATGATCGCATCGATCTGCGGCGCGTCGATGGTCTCGTACTGCAGCAGCAACTGGGACATCGTGTGCAGCTTGTCGAGGTTGGCCGTCAGCAGCTCGGTGGTGCGGGCGTAGGCCTTGTCCAGAATGCTGCGCACGACTTCATCGATGCGGCGCGCGGTATCGTCGGACACGCTCTTGTGCTGGGTGACCGAACGGCCCAGGAACACCTCATCGTCCTCTTCGCCATAGGCGATCGGGCCGAGCTGCTCGGACAGGCCCCACTTGGTGACCATGTTGCGGGCCATTTTGGTGGCACGCTCGATGTCGTTGGATGCGCCGGTGGTGACCTTGTCGGCACCGAAGATCAGCTCTTCGGCAACGCGGCCGCCGTACAGCGAGCACAGCTGCGATTCGATCGCCACGCGGTTCATCGAGTACTTGTCGCCTTCCGGCAGGTACATGGTCACGCCCAGCGCTCGGCCGCGCGGAATGATCGTGACCTTGTAGACCGGATCATGCTCGGGCACCAGGCGGCCGACGATGGCATGGCCGGCTTCATGGTAGGCGGTCAGCGTCTTTTCTTCCTCGCTCATCGCCATCGAACGGCGCTCGGCGCCCATCAAGATCTTGTCGCGGGCACGGTCGAAGTGGTCCATGCGGACTTCCTTCTCGTTGCCGCGGGCGGCGAACAGCGCCGCCTCGTTGCAGAGGTTGGCCAGGTCCGCGCCAGAGAAGCCCGGCGTACCGCGCGCGATCACCATCGGCACGACGTCGTCGGCCAGCGGCAGCTTGCGCATATGCACCTTGAGGATCTGCTCGCGACCCTTGACGTCCGGCAGGCCCACCACCACCTGGCGGTCGAAGCGGCCCGGACGCAGCAGCGCCGGGTCCAGCACGTCGGGACGGTTGGTGGCGGCGATGACGATCACGCCCTCGCCTCCCTCGAAGCCGTCCATTTCGACCAGCAACTGGTTCAGGGTCTGCTCGCGCTCATCATGACCGCCGCCCAGGCCGGCGCCACGATGGCGGCCGACGGCGTCGATCTCGTCGATGAAGATGATGCACGGCGCATGCTTCTTGGCCTGCTCGAACATGTCGCGGACGCGGCTGGCGCCGACACCGACGAACATTTCCACGAAGTCCGAACCGGAGATCGAGAAGAACGGCACCTTGGCTTCGCCTGCGATGGCGCGCGCCAGCAGGGTCTTGCCGGTACCGGGCGGGCCCACCATCAACACGCCGCGCGGAATCTTGCCGCCCAGCTTGGTGAACTTGGTCGGATCACGCAGGAAGTCGACCAGCTCGCCGACTTCTTCCTTGGCCTCGTCGCAGCCGGCGACGTCGGCGAAGGTGACCTTGATCTGGTCTTCGCCCTGCAGTTTGGCGCGGGACTTGCCGAAGGACATCGCGCCCTTGGCACCACCGCCACCGCCCTGCATCTGGCGCATGATGAAGATCCAGAAGCCGATGATCAGGATCACCGGAAGGAAGTTCATCAGGATGGAGACGAACGAAATGCCGCTCGACGGCGCTTCCTGGGCAATTTCCACGCCCTTGCCGCGCAGCACATTGATCAGGTCGCGATCGTACGGCGCGCTGATGGTGGCCGACTGGCCACCGCGGGTGGTGTAGGAGATCTCGGTGGTCGCGCCACGGGCGTCGCCGCCCAGCGTGACCTTCTGGACGTTGCCGCTGTCCACCTGGTCGAGGAACTGCGAGTAGGTCGTGCCCTGTGCGCCAGCGCCGCTGCTCTTAGGCGAGAAGCTCTGGAAAACCACCATCAGCACGACGGCGACGACCACCCATAGCAGGAGGTTCTTGGTCAAGTCGTTCATCCTCATTGGCTCCGGTGTTCCTTTAATTCCTGACGCGATTCGTATGGTTGAGCTTACTTGATCTGGGCGCGTTTTCCCTGGCCCAGGGCGTAAACCTCGGGCGAGCGCTTTCGGGACGCTTCAGGCTTGCGGATCACCACTCTGTCGTAACGCCGGCGCATCTCACGCACGTAGTCGTCAAAGCCCACGCCCTGGAACAGCTTGATCAGGAACGCGCCACCCGGCTTGAGGTGCTGGTCGGCGAAATCCATCGCCAACTCCGCCAGGTGCATCATCCGCGGTTGGTCGACCGCGTCCATGCCACTTTTATTGGGGGCCATATCCGAGAGCACAAGGTCTACCGGCTGATCCCCCAGCATGGCTTCGAACTGCGATAGGACGGCCTGCTCCCTGAAGTCGCCGTGAAGGAACTCCACGCCGGCCAGCGGCGGCATCTCCAGGATGTCCAGGGCCAGGACCCGGCCGGTGTCGCCGATCTGGCGCCGGATCTGCTGCGACCAGCCGCCCGGGGCCGCGCCCAGGTCGACCACGACCATGTGCGGCTTCAGCAGCCGGTCACGCTCGAGCAGCTCCTCCAGTTTGTAGGCCGCACGCGAGCGCATGCCCTCGGCCTGGGCCTTCTTCACGAAGGGGTCGGAGAAGTGCTCTTTCAACCAGCGTTGACTGCTTTTGCTGCGCGTTGCCATTGGATGCGGGCCGGATGGGGTGGTCATGATACCCTGATCGCCCCAGTTAACCGCTTGTTTCCTGAATGTCCATCACCCTGACCTCGTCCCAGACCCGCTTCCTCCGCGGCCACGCCCATGATCTGAAAGCCCTGCTGCAGATCGGCGGCAAGGGGGTCACGCCGGCCTTCCTGGCCGAACTGGACGAAGTCCTGGAACGCCACGAACTGGTCAAAGTCAAAGTGTCCGCCGAGGACCGCGAGGCCCGTGACGCCATGATTGCCGAGCTGGCCGCGGCCTCCGGCAGTGCCCTGGTGCAGCGCATCGGCCACGTGGCCGTGCTGTACCGCCCGAGCAAGGAACAGCGTCAGATCGTCCTGCCGCGCGGCTGATTCCGGAAGACCCCATGCAGCTGAGCCACGAAATCCCCGACTACGCCTACGCCCTGCGTGCCGCCGACGGCCGTACGGCGAAAGTGAACGAGCGGACGCTGGCCTCCAGTTTCATCCTGGCGCCGGACACGCTGATCGAGGCGTGGCCGGTGGCCACCATCGCCGAACTGACCCCCGACCACCTGCAGCCGGTGCTGGCGTTGAATCCGGCGCTGGTGGTGCTGGGCACCGGGGACACGCAGGTGTTCCCGCCAGCAGCGGTGATGGCGGCCTGCCTGACCCGCGGTATCGGCCTGGAAGTGATGAACAACCCGGCTGCCGCGCGCACTTTCAACATCCTCGCCAGCGAGGGTCGGAAGGTGGCGGCCGCATTCATCCTGACCGGCTGAACCTGCTGGAATCCGTTCAGGAAAGGCCGCCACCAGGCGGCCTTTTTTGTTGGCGAGGATGCGGACGGCCTCGTTGGCAGCTGTCGATCATTGCCGCGCTGCGCGCGGCCAGCCGACCATCGGTCGGCGCTACCGGGGGTTGCCGCGCTCGGCGCGGCGGTTACTTCGGCGGCAGGTACAGCAGCGGGTCGACCGGCTTGCCGTTGTAACGGATCTCAAAGTGCAGCATGTCGCGCGGGGCACCCGTGCGGCCCATCTCGGCAATCTGCTCCCCTGCCTTGACGCTCTGGCCTTCGTTGACGAGGCGCTTGCGGTTGTGACCATAGGCCGACAGCCACTGGTCGCTGTGCTTGATGATGATCAGCTCACCGAAGCCGACCAGGCCGGCGCCGGAGTACACCACCACGCCGCCGGCGGTTGCGCGCACGGGCTGGCCGCTGCTGCCGGCGATGTCAACGCCCTGCTTGGTCGCCTCGCCGGCGACGAACTTGCCGACGATCGCGCCATCGGCCGGCCAGCGCCAGCTGATGTTGCTCCTGATCGCCGTGGTCGGCGCCGGCGCGGGGGCCGGCGTCGGGGCGGTGCCCGGGCGCGGCGCCGTCACGACGGTGGTCGGTGCACGGCTGCCGCTGCCACCGGGGTACAGCCGGAGCGTCTGCCCAGGGTAGATCGTGTACGGCTCGGACAGCCCGTTCCACGCCGCCAGGTCACGCGGGGTGATGTTGTGGATGCGGGCCAGCGCGTACAGCGTATCGCCCCGGCGGATCACTGCCGTCTGTCCCGGCTTGGCCACCGATCTCTGCGGCGTGGGATGTGCGGTGGTGCCGCCGCTGCCCGAGGGGCGCACCACGGTGGCGGTGCCACAGGCGCTCAACGCGGACACCACCAGCAGCAGCGCGCCGGCGCGCGCTCCCTTGCTCATACGATCAACACTCATGCGAACTTCGACCTCCATACAAGCCAGGCAACCAAGCCCACCACCAGCACGGTCGCGACCCAGCCCAGCGGTTCGATCCAACGCCGCAGCGCGGCTTCCGCGCGCGGACCGCCGATGCGGATGACAGCCGCCAGGACATACACCCGCTTGCCCCGCCCGATCAGCATGCTCAGGAAGTACTGCGGCAACGGCACGCCGACAATACCCGAAGCCCACGTGAAGACCTTCATCGGAATCGGCATGAACCCGCCGAGCACCAGGAAGGTGAACACCGCCCACGGCGATTCGGCCATCTTGGCCTGCACCACCGCGATGCCGCCTTCGATGCTCGACAGCATGCCCAACGCGGCGAACACCGGCTTGAGCGCCTCGAACGCGTAATGCCCGAGCGCGTAACCCACCAGCGCACCGGCCATCGAGCCAGCCAGGCTGAGCGTGGCGAACCACCAGCCACGTTTGGGCTGGGCCACGCACATCGGCGCAAGCATCACCTCGGGCATCACCGGGAAGATGATCGCCTCGATGAAGCTCAGTACCGTGAGATACGTGGGTGCACGCTCATGCGCCGCCCACTTCATCGCCCGCTCGTACAGCGGGCCAAAGATCTTCATGACGCAACGCTCCTTGGAATCAATCCAGCATGCCAGACAGCAGCGGCACGAACGTGACCGGCGCCAATACCTGGTGTTCAACACTGCCGTCGTCGCGACGGGTGAGCTGCACCAGCGACTGCGCGCCGGGCCCGCCCACCGGCGCCACCAGGCGACCGCCCACGGCCAGTTGCTCGACCAGCGCATCCACCAGCGCCGGGGCGGCCGCGGTGACCACGATGGCGCCGTACGGCCCGTGCTCGGCCCAGCCCGCGCGACCATCGTCGTGCTTGCTGCGGATGTTCATGCCCAGCGCCCGGAAGCGCTTGCGCGCCTGCCGCAGCAGGTCGCCGATGCGCTCGACGGTGTAGACCTCCAGACCCACCGCACCGAGTACAGCGGCCTGGTAACCCGAGCCGGTGCCGACTTCCAGCACTTTTCTGGGCGCGGACTGCAGCACCGCTTCGGTCATGCGGGCCACCACCCAGGGCTGGGAGATGGTCTGGCCGTGGCCGATCGGCAATGCGGTGTCTTCGTAGGCGCGCGATGCCAGTGCCTCATCGATGAACAGATGGCGGGGCACGACGCGGATCGCGTTGAGCGTGACCTCGTCGGCGATGCCGGCGTCACGCAGGCGGTCGACCAGCCGGTCGCGCACGCGCTGGGACGTCATGCCGATGCCGACCGCTTCAGGCTGCAGGCGCAGGCGCTGGGTCATGCCGGGCGATCCAGGACGGCGGTGAGCCCGCCCACCCAGCTGGCGACTTTCTCCAGCGCCTGATACCGGGTCAGGTCCACCTGGATCGGCGTGATCGAGATGAAGCCGTTGCGCACGGCGTGGAAGTCGGTGCCGGGACCGGAATCCTGTTCGCGGCCGGCCGGGCCGATCCAGTACACCTCGTTGCCGCGCGGATCGCGCTGTGGAATGCAGCCTTCGGCGCGGTGGCGGTTGCCCAGGCGGCTGACTTCAAAGCCGCGCACCTGGTCCCACGGCAGGTCCGGGACGTTGACGTTGAGAATGGTGTCGGCGGGCAGTGGATCGGCCTTGAGCCGCGCCACGATCGCCACCGCGGCGCGCGCGGCGGTCTCGAAATTGCGCGCCTCGTGGTTGTGCGTCACCAGCGACACCGCCACCGCCGGCAGACCGAGAAAGCGCCCTTCCATCGCCGCCGAGACCGTGCCGGAATAGATGACGTCATCGCCCAGGTTGGCGGCGTTGTTGATGCCCGACACCACGATGTCCGGCTCGTACTCGAGCAGCCCGGTCAGTGCCAGGTGAACGCAGTCGGTGGGCGTCCCGGCGACCGAACAGGTGTAGTGGTCGATGCGCTTGAGCCGGATCGGCAGGTCCAGGGTGAGCGAGTTGCTGGCCCCCGAGCGATCACGGTCGGGGGCGACCACCATCACTTCATGGCCGGCCTCGCGCAGCACCGTGGCAAGCATCCGGATGCCCGGGGCATCGACACCGTCGTCATTGCTGACCAGGATCCGCATCTGCGATTTAACCGCTTGATTTTTCAAGACTTCGATTCCATCACTTTCCAGCGTTGGCGGGGTCGATGCTCATCCGTGCGGGGAGCATCGACCGCGCAAGTGCGTCAGCTATTGTGCCGCATGCGGGCAGATCGTCCTACCCCGCAGACGGTAGGCAGCGGCCATCGCCTCGCATTACGCTGTACGCATGTCACATCCTGAAGACGAAGATCCGGCGGCGCTGTTCCGCTCGGCGATCGGGGCGGTCACACCGCTGAAGAAGCCGGCCGCGCCGCCGCCCGCCACGCCGCGGCCGAAACCGCGCGCGCGCATGGCCGAGCAGGATGACCAGGCGGCGCGCGGCGAGTTTGCCCGGCTGCTGCGCGACAGCAACCCGCTGGAGGCCGGCGATACCGCCAGCTACCGGCGCGACACCCTGCCCGCGCGCATGTTCCAGCGGCTCAAGCGCGGCCAGTATTCCGTCCAGGACGAGCTGGACCTGCACGGCGCCACCGTTGCCCAGGCCGACGCGATGCTGCGCCAGTTCCTGCAGGAAGCGCATGCGCACGACTATGGCTGCGTGCGCATCATCCACGGGAAGGGGCTGCAGTCCGACGGCGGTGCGCCGGTACTCAAGAACCTGGTCGATCGCCTGCTGCGCCTGCGCAACGATGTGCTGGCGTTTCATTCTGCCCCCGCCGGACAGGGGGGCACCGGCGCGGTGCTGGTGCTGCTGAGCAACCGCTAGCCGGGCAGCGCCCGGCGCTACGGGGCGTCGGCCTGGCTGGCATCGTGCACCGGGCCGAGTTCGTGCAGGACGGCCGTGGCATAGCAGCCCGGCGGCAGGGCAAAGCTCAGCTCCAGTACGTCCGGCTGCAGCCAGCGATGCTGCAGCATGGCCGGGCGCAGGCGCAGCGCGCGACGCTCCTGCTTGAGGCGCGCGCCTTCCAGGCCGGCACGCAGGGCAAGGGACTGTTCGTCGGCGACCGCGGCCAGCTCCAGCGTGGCCGCGGCGCCGCTGCTGCGCAGTTCGCCTTCGCCCCACAAGGGGCCGCTGGGATGGATGTCGAAACGGGCCAGACGATCAGCCAGCAGGTCGGTGAACGGTTCGGGTCCGAATACGCTGCGACTGCCGTCCAGCATCCACACCTCGCCATCCAGCGGCGCATCCCAGTTGCCCTGTGCGACGCGCTCGGCCAGTACCTGGTTGAACAGGGCCGAGCGCGCGGCGGACAGCAGCAGTGAGCGCTGGTCCGGACGCATGCGACGCCCACCGAACATCGCCAGTGCCGCCGGCACGTTGCCACCGTCACGACCGAAACGCTGTTCACCGAACCAGTTCGGCAGCCCGCGCGCGGCGATCAGCGACAGCCGCTCGTCGATGGCCGCCGCATCGCCCTGCACCTCACGCAGCACCAGCCTGAAGCGGTTGCCGGCGAGCGCGCCGCGCTGCAGTTTGCGGTTGTGCCAGGTCGCGTCGACGACCTCGATCTCATCGGAAGCCAGCAGCGCCGGATCCGGCGCGACGCGCTTGGGCAGGTGCACGCTGAAGCGCTGGGTGGTGACCGCATGGCGATCCTTCATGCCGGCGTAGCTGACCGCCATGTCCGGCAGCCCGGCCCAACGGGCCAGCACCTTGGCCACGTGCACGGTATTGGCACCGCGCTTGCGCAGGGTGAGCAGCAGGTGCTCGCCCTCCCCGCTGGGCTCGAACGCCGGCAGCTCGTCGACCTGGAAGTCTTCGGGCGTGGTCCGGATGTTCGCGGTCAACAAGGGCGCGCCGAACGCCAACGGCAACGGAATCACAGCGCCACCAGCAGCACGGCAGCCTGGGCGGCGATGCCTTCACCGCGCCCGGTGAAGCCGAGCTGCTCGGAGGTGGTGGCCTTGACGCTGACCGCATCCAGCGCGATCCCGAGCAGGCCGGCGATGCGTTCACGCATGGCCAGCGCATGCGGGCCGACCTTGGGCCGTTCGCAGATCACAGTGATGTCGGTGTTGCCAACCTGCCAGCCGCGCTCGCGCAGCAGGCTGTTGCAGTGCTCCAGGAAGCGGCTGCTGTCGGCATCCTTCCAGCGCATGTCCGACGGCGGGAAGTGCTGGCCGATATCGCCCAATGCCAGCGCGCCCAGCATGGCGTCGCACAGCGCATGCAGGATCACATCGCCGTCGCTGTGCGCGAGCACGCCGCTGGTGTGCGGCACGCGGACGCCGCCAAGCATGATGTGGTCGCCCGCGCCGAAGGCGTGGACGTCATAGCCCTGTCCGATGCGGACGGGAGGAAACGGGGTGTTCATGGCGTGAACCTGACAGTAGCGCCGGGCTATGCCCGGCTTGGCAAGATGAAAGCTGCGTGCGGAATCAGATTCCGCGACGCGACAACACGAACTCGAAACGGGACAGATCCGACGGGGTGGTGACTTTGAAGTTGTCTTCGTTGCCTTCCACCAGCAACGGACGCAGGCCCTGCCGCTCCATCGCCATCGCCTCGTCGGTGACCTCGATGCCGGCATCGGCGGCCTCCTGCAGCGCGCGCGCCAACTGATGGCGGCGGAACAGCTGCGGGGTCAGGGCGCGCCACAGGCGCGCCCGTGGCTCGGTGGCATCGATGCCACCGTCATCGCCGGCCCGTTTGAGGGTGTCGCGTACCGGTGCGGCCAGGATCGCACCGACCGGATCGTTGCGGCCCACTTCCAGCAGCCGGCCCAGATCGGCCGCGGCCAGGTTGGGACGCGCGGCGTCATGGACCAGCACGAAATCGTCGGCGCGCACGCTGTCGGGCAGCGCCTGCAGGCCGGCCAGCACCGAGCCGGCACGGGTGGCGCCGCCCACGCAGGTCAGGATCGGTTTGTCGGCAAGCGAGGTCCAACCGGGCCAGTCCTGGTCCCGGTCGGCGATCACCACCATCACCCCGGCGACCACCGGATGCGACAACAGCGCCTCCAGGGTATGCGCCAGCAGGACGCGATCACCCGCCAGCAGATACTGCTTGGGGGTGGCGCCGCCGAAGCGCGTGCCGCGCCCGGCGGCGGGAACCACTGCCCATACGGTGCCCATCAGGGTATTTCCTGATGCGGGGCGTCCGGGTCGGCCACCACCGTGGGTGCGCGCGGCGGCGCAACCGGGGCGTCTTCGACCACACGGTAGAACTTTTCACCAGGCTTGATCATGCCCAGTTCGCTGCGCGCACGCTCTTCGATGGCCGCCTCGCCTTCCTTGAGGTCCTTGACCTCGGCAGCCAGCGCGTCGTTGCGCTGCTGCAGGCCGGCATTGTCGCGCCTCTGGGATTCGACCTGGGCTTCGAGCGTCATCACTTCCCCCGAATTGCCCGGGCCGAACCAGAAGCGGTACTGCAGCCATGCCAGCAGTACCGCGAGCACCAGCAGGAGCCAGCGCCAGTCGCGCATGGGATCAGCGCTTCAGCGACACGAACGCGTCGCGACCGGCGTAACGCGCGCCGGCACCAAGAGCTTCCTCGATGCGCAGCAGCTGGTTGTACTTGGCCACGCGATCGCTGCGGCACAGCGAGCCCGTCTTGATCTGGGTGGCGGTGGTGGCCACGGCGATGTCGGCGATGGTGGTGTCTTCGGTTTCGCCCGAACGGTGCGACACAACCGCCGCGTAGTTGGCGCTGTGCGCCATTGCGATGGCTTCCAGGGTTTCGGTCAGGGTGCCGATCTGGTTGACCTTGATCAGGATCGCGTTGGCCGTGCCGGATTCGATGCCTTCCTTGAAGATCTTCGGGTTGGTCACGAACAGATCGTCGCCCACCAGCTGCACCTTGCTGCCGATGCGGTCGGTCAGCAGCTTCCAGCCCGCCCAGTCGTTCTCGGCCAGGCCGTCTTCGATGGTGATGAT
>NZ_JBMWDP010000004.1:0-29401 GCF_049545505.1 Stenotrophomonas sp. NPDC077421
CCGATGCGGCCGGTGGCTATCGCCTGGATGGGTATGTGGCCGGTGACGCCGTGCAGGCCGAGGCGCTGCGCGAGCAGCTGGCCACGCGACTGCCGGCGTACATGGTGCCGGCCCGGCTGTGCGTGCTCGACGCCCTGCCGCTGACCCCCAACGGCAAGGTGGACCGCAAGGCGCTGCCGCTGCTGGAGGCGGTGGCCGAGGAAGTGGTCGCTGCCGACGGTCCGCTGGAGCAGCAGTTGCAGGCGATCTGGGGACAGCTGCTGGAGCAGCCGCAGATCGGGGTGACCGCCAACTTCTTCCACAGCGGCGGCCACTCGCTGCTGGCGGTGCAGCTGATGTCGCGCGTGCGCGAGGCGTTTGGGGTGAGCCTGCCGTTGTCGCTGGTGTATCGCGCGCCCACGATCCGCGGCTTCGCCAGCGCGATGCAGACCCCTGCGTCGTCCACGATGGTGGTGCCCCTCAATCGCACCCAGGCGCTTCCGGCGGTGTTCGCGATCCACGCCGCGGCCGGCGACATCGGGCGCTACCGCACATTGGCCGACGCGCTGGACGGCAGGTTGAGCGTGCACGCGATCCAGCGCCCGGAGAATATCGGCGACGCGCCCGTCGAGCTGATTCCGATCGATGTACTGGCGCAGAAATACGTGCGGCAGATGCGCATGATCCAGCCGCACGGACCCTACCGTCTGATGGGCTGGTCGCTGGGCGGACTCATCGCCATCGAAATGATCCGGGAGCTGGAAAAACAAGGGGAAAGAGCGTCCCTTCTGGTGACCATCGACACGGTCTGGGCCGGGCAGAAAACACGTGATTTTGTGAGCAACTGGATCAATGGACAGCCCTGGAAATGGGTGCTAGAGTCGATCACTGATGACAAGGGGGTAATGGACGTACTCGATGAAGCCATCGGCTTCAGTCACGACGGCATTCTGGACGCCATGAAGGGGAGATTCAGGGCACTGGCCGCAGCCAATCTGCTGGCGGTCCTGGATCAGCGTACGGACGGAAGCATCCAACCGGATTTCCATCTACGCATCATCGCGGAAAGAACGGCGGAGACCATGGACATGGATCTCCAGACGACGATGGCTGGGCGTTTGGTCGATCCCGTGGGATCGCGTGTCATGCAGGTCCGCGCCGATCATTTCTCGGTCATCGACCATCCCGCCGTTGCAGAGGCCTGTGCGGATGCGGCGTCTGCAACCGCATGACGCTGGGGGCCCGTCGAGCGCTTCAGATCAGTTCCCGTATTGACCGCAGTAGCGCTTCAGGAGGAGGCACTATCGAATGTCGGCAGGATTGAGAAGATTTCTGGTCGTATGGTCGGGGCAGACCATCTCCGTCGTTGGTACCCAGTTGAGCAGTTTCGCGCTGGGTGTATGGATATTCCAGCGCACTGGATCGGCGCTGCTGTTCGGCCTCTCGATCGCATTGCAGATCGTTCCCGGCGTGCTGCTGTCGCCACTGGCAGGCGTGATCGTCGACCGGTTCAACCGGCGCACCGTGATGCTGGTGTCCGATCTGTGCGACATGGTGGTTGCGCTGGTGCTGTTCACCCTGCTGCTCAACGATCAGCTGCAGGTGTGGCACATCTACATCGCGGTGCTGCTGTCGTGCGCGTTGACCACCTTCCAGCAGCTTGCGTATGCGGCCTGTGTCGTCCAGTTCGTGCCGCGCGAGAAGCTGGGCATGGCCAACGGCCTGGTGCAGCTGAGCATTCACGGATCGGCGGTGATGGTCCCGCTGGGCGCGGCGCTGCTGATGCAGTGGATCGGCCTGAAGAACATCATGCTGATCGACTTCGCCTCGTTCGGCATCGCGCTGGTCACGCTGCTGCTGGTGCGCTTCCCGTCGATACCGGCCAGCACCGGCGTTGGCGCGCGGCCGGGTCTGGCGGGCATCCGTAACCAGATCGTCGATGCGTGGGGCTACCTGCGCGCACAGCCCGGACTGCTGTCACTGCTGTACTTCTTCGCGATCAGCAGCTTCTCCATCGGTTTTGTCCAGGTTCTGTTCCGGCCTCTGGTGCTGACCCTGTCCGATGCCACCACGCTGGGACTATTGATGACCGCCGGCGGGATCGGTGGATTGACCGGCGCCATCGTGATGGCGACATGGGGCGGCCCGCAGCGGCACATCGACGGCGTCACCCGGTTCATGTTCCTGGCGGGCTGCGCGATCATCCTCTGCGGTGCGACAGGCTCGGTATGGCTGATCGGCGCGGCTGCAGTCCTGTTCTCCTTCTGCGTGCCGATCATCACCTCCTGCTCGCAGGTGATCTGGCAGCGCAGCATTCCCGAGGACATGCAGGGGCGGGTGTTCGCCTTCCGCCAGGTGATTTCGACGCTCTTCATGCCGTTGGGCATGGTGCTGTCGCCGTTCCTCGCCGAGTACGTGTTCGAGCCGTTGATGCGCACCGACAGCGGACTGTCGCGCACGCTCGCCCCGCTGCTTGGTGCCGGCCCGTCGCGTGGCATGGCGTTGCTGTTCATCGTGATGGGCCTGGTGGTCGTCGTGGTCGCCCAGGTCGCCATGCGCAATCGTGGCGTGCAGCAGCTCAGCCACCTGACCAAGTCGAACATCCGCCAGCCATCCGCCCCGGCACAGCCGCAGGTGGTGGCGAACGAAGGCGGTTGACCCCCCCGGCACGGATAGGCCGGAAGTGACAGTGACGTTGTGATCTAGGAGAGCAAGCAATGAACACAGAGTATGAAGACAGCCTGACCTACGTCGTGGTCGTGAACCACGAAGAGCAGTACTCCATCTGGCCCGAGCACAAGGATATTCCGCTGGGCTGGACCGACGCCGGCAAGCACGGCACCAAGGCCGAGTGCCTGGAGCACATCAAGGAAGTCTGGACGGATATGCGTCCGCTCTCGCTTCGCAAGGCAATGGAAGCCGTTTCCTGACGTCGTACTTCGGACAAGTGTGTTGACATGGACCGTAAGATCGAGGCGCCAAATCGTAAGAAGACCCGGATCGCCATCGCGGCGGCGGGCGTGGCGGCTGTCGCCATCGCCTATGGCGTGCTGTCGGCCGCCAGCACCAGTTCGGCCAACGTCGACCGGGGCAAGCTGACCATCAGCCAGGTGAAGACCGGTGCGTTCGCCGAGTACCTCCCGCTGCGTGGCCAGGTGATGCCGGTGGACACCATCTACCTCGATACCGAGGAAGGCGGGCGGGTGGATGCCGTGCACATCAAGGAGGGCAACCCGGTCAAGGCCGGGGATCTGATCCTGACCCTGACCAACAACCAGCTGCAGCTGGATGCGATCACGCGCGAAGCGCAGATCAGCGAACAGCTCAACAACCTGCGCAATACCCAGTTGGCATTCGAGCAGAATCGCCTGCTGCTCAAGCAGCAGCTCGTACAGTCGGATTATCGGCTGGCGGAGATGAAGCCAATGCTGGAACGACGGCGCGAGCTGTCGCTGCAGAAGCTGATCTCCGAAGAGGACTACCGCCGGATGGCGGAGGAGTTCCAGTACCAGACGCTGTCGCGCGAAATCATTGTGGAATCGCAGAAGCAGGAAACGCGCATGCGCCAGGCGCAGATGAGCCAGCTTGAGGACAACCTCAAGCATCTCCAGGCCAATCTGGCGGTGGCGCGCAAGAACCTGGAGAACCTTGCCGTCCGCGCCCCGGTCACCGGCCACCTGACCATGCTGACCGCCGAGGTGGGCGAGTCGAAGGCGAAGGGGCAGCGGCTGGGGCAGGTCGATGTGCTGACGGCCATCAAGGTCACCGCGCTGGTCGATGAGTTCTATATCGGCCGCCTGCAGGCCGGTCAGCTGGCCAGCTGCCAGATCGGTGGAAAGCCGTTCGATCTGATCATCGACAAGGTGTACTCCGAGGTGGTCGATGGGCAGGTCAAGATCGACTTCCGCTTCAAGGCAACGCCACCGGCGGATGTGACCCGCGGGCAGACGTTCCAGGTCAACCTGCAGCTGAGCGAGCCGAGCCAGCGCCTGATGCTGGCGCGTGGGGGGTTCTTCCAGGACACCGGCGGCAGTTGGGCATTCGTGCTGGATCCGTCGGGAAAGACCGCGCAGCGTCGCGAGATCAAGCTGGGCCGCAAGAATGTGAATCACTTTGAAGTGCTTGAGGGGCTCAAGGAGAAGGAATCGGTGGTGGTGTCCAGCTACGGGCACCTGGTCAACGTAACCAAGCTCGAATTCAATACGGACAATTGAGGGGGTCAGGATGTTGCAGCTTCACCAGGTAACCAAGAAGTACATCGCCAGCGAAGTCGAAACCACTGCGCTGAACAGCATCGACCTGAACATCGCCCCGGGCGATTTCGTTGCGGTCATGGGGCCGTCCGGTTGCGGCAAGTCGACCCTGCTCAACGCGGTTGGCATGCTTGACCGACCCACATCGGGCAGGTTCGAGTTCATGGGCGAGGACATCATGTCGATGACCGAAGCGCGCCTGGCGAATCTGCGCAAGACCAATCTCGGGTTCATCTTCCAGAGCTTCAACCTGATCGATGAACTGTCGGTGTGGGACAACGTCGAGCTGCCGCTGGTCTACCAGGGGGTGGCCGCCGCAGAGCGTCGCCAGCGTGTCGAGGAAGCCCTGACGCGCATGGCGATCCTGCCGCGCAAGGACCACATGCCGCAGCAGCTGTCCGGCGGCCAGCAGCAGCGCGTGGCCATTGCCCGAGCCGTGGTGACCCGCCCCAAGCTGCTGCTGGCCGACGAACCGACCGGCAACCTGGACTCCAAGAACGGCGAAGAGGTGATGAACCTGCTGCGTTCGCTCAACGCCGACGGCGCCACCATCCTGATGGTGACCCACTCGCGCGAGCACGCCACCTATGCCAACCGCATGATCGAGATGGTCGACGGCACTATGGTCAGCGACCATCGCATCGAAGCTGCCCCGGCAGCGCCGGTCGTCCGCCAGACCGAAGCGAGCGAGGCATGAGATGTTCAAGAACTATCTGCTGATCGCCTGGCGCAACATCACGCACAACAAGCTGTACACCGGCATCATCCTCGCCGGACTGGTGGTGGGGCTGACCTGCGCCATGCTGGTGGCGACGTTCGTCCGCCATGAGCTGAGCTACGACCGGAGCATTCCGCACTACGAGCGCACCTACCGTGTCGGCTTCCAGGTGCTGGAGAACGGGGTCCATGTGACCACCGCCAAGCTGGCCCCTGCCGCCGCGCCCTACGTGAAGGACAACGTCGCCGGTATCGAGGCGGTGGTCCGCATGTACTCCCTGCAGGGCAATCAGTTCCGGGTGATCCGCGACGAGGCGGTCTTCAACCAGGACGATGTGTACTTCGCCGATCCCAATGTGTTCTCGATGTTCCCGGCCGAGTTCATCGAAGGGAGCGCCACCACGGCACTCGATCAGCCCGGCAAGGTGGTACTGACCCGTGAAGCGGCCGAGAAGTACTTCGGTACGGCCGACGCCGTGGGCAAGCGCCTGACCCTGGAAGGCACCAACAAGGTGGACGTGGTCGTGTCGGCCGTCGTCGAGAATCTGCCGGCCACCACCCACCTCAACTATCGCCTGCTGGTCTCCATCGATACGCTGAAGACGCTGTACACGGCCAAGATCCTGGACACGCTGGCCGATGCACGGGCCTACACGTACATCCGGGTCGAAGAAGGGCGCAGCCGTGAACAGGTGATGTCCGATCTGCAGGTGCTGTTCAAGCGCTTCCAGGACGTGCATGAGGTGCTCACCCCGCTGCTGGTCCGCGTGGATGACATCCATCTGCGTGCGCCGCCGTCGGACAACGAGATGAAGATCAACGGGGACATCAACACGGTCTACGTGTATGTCGCCATTGCGCTGGTCATGCTGTTGGTGGCGGCGGTCAACTTCATGAACCTGGCCACCGCCCGTTCCAGCCGCCGTGCCAAGGAAGTGGGCATCCGCAAGGTGCTCGGCGCCACGCGGGGCCAGCTGGTGGCGCAGTTCATGATCGAGGCGATGGCCTTGACCCTGGTCGCCTTCGTGATCTCGGCGCTGCTGGCGATGGTGTTGATTCCGTCCTTTGGCGGTGTGCTGGGGCGCGATCTGCACTTCACCCTGTTCAGCGATCCGCTGCTGCTGGGCGGGCTGCTGCTGGTGGCCGTGATCGTGGCGCTGTTGTCGGGCAGCTACCCCGCGTTGTACCTGTCCGCCTTCGAGCCGGCCAAGGTGCTCAAGGGCGATGTCACCCGCGGCCGCGCCGGCGCGCTGTTCCGCAAGTCGCTGGTGACCTTCCAGTTCTGCGTGTCGGCGGTGCTGGTGGTGGCTACCGTGGTGGTGCTCGCGCAGATGCGCTTTGCCGAAGCCGAACGCCTTGGCTACAACAAGGAGCAGGTGGTCACGCTGACCCTGCCGGCGCGGGTTGCGGGCCAGTACGACGCGTTCCGGCAGCAGTTGCTGTCCGACCCGTCGGTGCGGTCGGTGGCCGGTTCCAGCCGCATCCCGACCGAGCACCTCGGCGACATGATGGCGCTGCAGATCGACGGGGCCGAGTACGCGATGTACTACTACCTGTCCGTCGAGGAGGACTTCTTCTCCACGTATGAGGTGGCCTTCGCGGCAGGGCGGCCGTTCGCCCGCGAGCGGTCCGGCGAGCGCATCATCGTGCCCACCGAGGAAAACCCGGTGACCCAGGCCAAGCTGGTGGTGAACGAGTCCTTCGTCAAGGCGCAGGGCTGGTCACCGGAGGATGCGATCGGCAAGACCGTGGACATCCAGCTCAGCGAGGACCCGCAGCGGCCGCTGATCAAGACCACCGTGATCGGCGTCGCCAACGAGATGCACTTCACCTCGATGCGCCAGAAGAGCCGCCCGGCGGTGTTCGTGGTCTCGCCGGACACCTTCCGCAAGGTGTCCATCAAGGTGGATGCAGCCAACATCGATGGCGCGCTCAAGCACATCAACACGGTGTGGGACCGCTTCGCTGCCGGTGAGCCGATGGAGGCGCAGTTCCTCGATGTGCGCTTCGACGCCATGTACCACCTTGAGAAGCGCCAGGCCAAGGTATTCACCTGGCTGGCGGGCCTGACCATCGTGATCGCGGTGTTCGGTCTGTACGGGCTGGTGTCCTATTCCACCGAGCGGCGGACCAAGGAAATCGGTATCCGCAAGGTGCTGGGCGCCAGCAATGTCAGCATCGTGATGCTGTTCATCAAGGAGTACAGCTGGCTGGTGCTGCTGGCCAACGTGATCGGCTGGCCGATCGCCTACATGGTCATGCGGGACTGGCTCAACGGCTTCGAATACCGCATCGACATGAATGTGGTGTTCTTCGCCATCGCGGCGCTGGTGACCTTCACGGTGGCCTGGCTGACCGTGTTCACGCAGGCGTATGCGGCGGCCAAGGCACGGCCGGTCAACTCGCTGCGCTACGAGTGATGCAGAGGGGCGGGGCGACAGGGTCGCCCCGCCACCGGCCCGGGTTGCCGGGGCGGCAACGAACGTGGGGTGTTGAAATGCTGAAACGTTTTGCGAGATGCGCCAGTGTCGCGATGATGCTGTCTGCCACGGCCTGTCATGGAGACCATCAGAAGGTGTACGCCGATCTGGACGACCCCGCGTTGATGGATGCGACCTTCACCGCACCGCAGCTGCAGCAGGATGTCGATTACCTTTTCAAGCGCGTGGCCGAACTGCATCCCGACCTGGACGCACGGTTGCCATCGGCCGAGCGCGAGACGCTGCGCCTTGCGTTGCGTGGCCAGGTGCGCGAGGGCATGGACCGTCGCGCGTTCCAGCGGCTGGTCGGCACAGCGACAGAGGCCTTCCGTGACGGCCACGCCGGAGTGTTCTATCCCTACCCGGAATTCAACCGTTTCAGCGCGGGCGGTGGCACCGTATTTCCGATGACGGTGACCAGCCGCGATGGGGCGCTGTACGTCAAACACGATTTCTCGCCAACCACGCCGCTGGCGGCGGGCACCCGCCTGCTGGCCATCAACGGGGTTCCGGCGCAGGAGATGCTCGCGACGATGGCGCGCTATACGCGCGGTGAAAGCCAGCTGCTGCGCGAGCAGATCGCCGCGCGCGAGTTCTCGACGCTGCTCTGGCACTATTACGACGTCGATGGTCCGGCAACCGTGCGTTACCAGTCGGCCACCGGTGAGGTCGAGACCCAGGTCCCCGCACTGTCGGCCACCGCGTTCGAGGCGGGCGTGGAGAAACAGGAGGATGCCGGGGGCAGCAACGTGGCCTATCGGACCCTCGAGCAGGACGTGGGCTACCTCGAAGTGTCCTATTTCGGCGGCGACCAGGGCGACTTCCGCAGCAGCATCGATGACGCCATTGCCACCGCGCGCAAGGACGGCGTCAAAGATCTGCTGGTGGACATCCGCAACAATCCGGGCGGCTCCACCGACAACGTCGAGACGCTGCTGTCGCGGTTGTCGGCGCAGGAGTGCCGCCTGGTGTCCGGGATCACCGAAAAGATCAACGACACCAGTGCCGGTGGCTGGTTCGCCAAGGGCAAGGCCGGCGAGCTGGTCAACGTGGATTACGATTCGACGGTGACGCCGGCCAAGGAGACGAAGCGGTTCCCCGGCAAGGTCTACCTCCTGATCGGGCCGTACACCTACTCGGCCGGCATCGTCATGGCGACGGCAGTGCAGGACTGCGCGGTCGGTACGCTGGTCGGTGAGCCGACGGCCGGTTTTGCCAACCAGACCGGCCAGATCTATTTCTTCGATCTGCCCAACACCCGCATCCGGGCCTTCGCGCCGACCCGGCTGCTGTTCCGCCCCAGTGGCGACCGCCGCGTGGGCGGCGTGCAGCCCGAGCATCTGCTGACGGCGTCCGGTGCCGGGCAGGAGGCGATGGTGGAGCAGGCGCGGGCGCTGGCGGTGTCCAGGCGCTGACGCGGCCGGCGCGGAGCTGGGGCGACGTGCCGCCGCTCAGGGTAGCCGCGCCAGCAGCACTGCGGCGGCGACATGGTTGCCGTCGCAGGCGACGCGGCCTTCCAGCGGCTGCGATGTATAGGCAGGGTGGGTGGCCGGGACGACCTGGGCGCTGAAGCGGTCCCCTTGCCAGCGCAGCTCCACCTGCTGGAAATCCAGGAACTCCCGGGTGGTCGGGTACAGCGCCTTGTACAGCGCTTCCTTGGCGCAGAAGGTCAGGGTGGCGCCGAGCGCGTGCCAGGCGGTCGGCAGCTCGCCCAGTGCCGCGTATTCGGCCTCACGCAGCACAAGACGGTGGATGTCCGCAGGTAGCGGGCGGGCCGGTTCGACATCGATGCCCAACCCGACGGTATCGGCGCTGCGGGCCAGCGCGACCGCGCAGAGGGTGTCGCAATGGGTGATGGCACCCACGATGCCATCCGGCCAGACCGGTACCCGGTCCGCGTCGTTGACCAGCGGTGCGGCGGCTTCGGCACGGTCGGCAAGCAGGTGCCGGAACAGCTGGCGACCCGCCGCGTACTCGCGCTGGCGCTTCTCCACGGCATGGGCCACCTGGGCCCGCTCCGGCGGCAGGAGTTGGCCGGGATCGGCCAACGCGGGCGGCATACTGGCCAGCAGAACGCCATCGGGCAGCAGGGGCCGAAGCAGCATCCGGTCACGGTACACATCAGGCCGGTCGGGCCGGCGGAAGCCCAACTCTAGACGATCCCGGCCATTCAGGCGCATGAACGGGCGACCGGACACTACGCCCGGCAACCGGGTAGAACTTGCCCGGGAACGGGCATCCGGGCATAATCGGCGGCTTCCTGCGATCTGCGTAGGAACCCTTGCCCCACCGCATTCATCCGCGGGGGGCTGTCCGGCCCCTCGGGGGCCACATCCGAAAGGTAGAAAAACATGAGTCGTCATTACGAAATCGTGTTCCTGGTCCATCCGGACCAGAGCGAACAGGTCCCGGCCATGATCGAGCGCTACAAGTCGCTGGTCGAGAACGGCAACGGCACCATCCACCGTCTGGAAGACTGGGGCCGTCGTCAGCTGGCCTACCCGATCCAGAACCTGGTGAAGGCCCACTACGTCATGCTCAACATCGAAGCCGACCAGGCCGTGCTGAGCGAGCTGGTGGAGAGCTTCCGCTTCAACGACGCCGTGCTCCGCAACCTCGTCATCAAGCGTGACGAAGCTGACACCGAGCAGTCGCTGATCATGAAGAGCAAGGACGAGAAGGGCGACAAGCCCGAGCGTGGCGAGCGTCGTCGTCGTGACGATGAAGAAGGTGAAACCACCCCCGCCGCTGACAACGAAGCCGGCGAAGACGCCGCTTCGGCCGCTTAAGGAGCACTGACATGTCCAAGTTCTTCCGTCGCCGCAAGTTCTGCAAGTTCACGGCCGAAGGTGTCAAGGAGATCGACTACAAGGATCTCAACACCCTGCGCCAGTACCTGACCGAGAACGGCAAGATCGTGCCGAGCCGCGTCACCGGTACCAAGTCGAAGTACCAGCGCCAGCTGGCAACGGCCGTCAAGCGCGCCCGTTTCCTGGCCCTGATCCCGTACACCGACAACCACGACGTCTGATGAAGGCGGGCGGCCCCCGGGTCGCCGCTTTCGTGGACCTTCCGCCCGCGCCGCAAGGCCGCGGGCGGTTTCCGGTCCACCGTTCGGATATTCGGACAGCCATCGCTGCGGGGCCACGCCTCGCTAACGAATACATATTTGGAGCTACACCATGAAGCTGATTCTTCTCCAGAAGGTCACCAACCTCGGCGGTCTGGGCGATCTGGTCGACGTGAAGCCGGGCTACGGCCGCAACTTCCTCGTCCCGACCGGCAAGGCCGTTCCGGCGACCCCGGCCAACGTTGCCGAGTTCGAAGCCAAGCGCGCTGATTACGAAGCCAAGGCCCAGTCGATCCACGCCGACGCCGAAGCCCGCAAGGCCAAGCTGGAAGGCGCAAGCGTCACCATCGCCGCCAACGCATCGACCGAAGGCAAGCTGTACGGCTCGGTCGGCCCGCGCGACATCGCCGAAGCCTTCACCAAGAACGGCCTGGCGCTGGAAAAGAGCGAAGTCATCCTGGGCGAAGGCGCCTTCCGCAACGTGGGCGAGTACGAGGTGACCATTCACCTGCACGCCGACGTCGAAACCACCGTCAAGGTGGTGGTGGAAGCCGAAGCCTGATCCCTGCCGCAAGGCTGGAGTCGCTGAAACGGGTGCCCGCAAGGGCGCCCGTTTTTGTTTTTGGGGTCTGCACGTCACGGGGGAGAAGGGGCCCTCCCGCCCGTGGAACAGCCGCCCCGTTATACTCAGGCTATCGCGTCGCCCTCGGGACCATTGAATCCCTGCAACATCAATGGCTTGAGGGTGGATTCTGCTCCAACATCCACCACGGCACGGGTCGCATCCGCCCCTTGCCCGGAAACCAACCACGCCATGCGTCTGTCCACGATCAAGCTCTCCGGCTTCAAGTCCTTCGTCGATCCGACCACGCTGCACCTGCCGACCAATATGACCGGCGTGGTGGGCCCCAATGGCTGTGGCAAATCCAACATCATCGACGCCGTGCGCTGGGTCATGGGCGAAAGCTCGGCCAGCCGCCTGCGTGGCGATTCGCTGACGGACGTGATCTTCTCCGGGTCCTCGGCGCGCAAGCCCGTCTCGCAGGCCACCGTCGAGCTGATCTTCGACAACACCGACCACACCATCTCCGGTGAGTACGCGTCGTTCAACGAGATCTCGGTCAAGCGCACCGTCAGCCGCGATGGCAGCAGCAACTACTACCTCAACGGCACCAAGTGCCGCCGTCGCGACATCACCGACCTGTTCCTCGGCACCGGCCTGGGCCCGCGCAGCTACTCGATCATCGAGCAGGGCATGATCAGCCAGATCATCGAAGCCCGGCCCGAAGATCTGCGCGTGTACCTGGAAGAAGCCGCCGGCATCTCCAAGTACAAGGAGCGCCGCAAGGAAACCGAAACCCGCATCCGCCACACCCGCGAGAATCTTGACCGCCTCAACGATCTGCGCGAGGAAATCGGCAAGCAGCTCGAGCACCTCAAACGCCAGGCCCGCCAGGCCGAGCAGTACCAGGCGCTGCAGGAAGAGCGCAAGGTCAAGGATGCCGAGTGGAAGGCGCTGGAGTACCGTGGCCTGGAGAGTCGCCTCGGCAGCCTGCGCGATGCACTGTCCAAAGAAGAAACGCGGCTGCAGCAGTTCATTGCCGAGCAGCGCGATGCGGAGGCCCGCATCGAAACCAGCCGCGTGCGCCGGGAAGAGGCGGCTGACGCCCTCAGCACCGCGCAGGCCGAGGTCTACCAGGTGGGCAGCACACTGGCCCGCCTCGAGCAGCAGATCCAGCACCAGCGCGAACTGTCGCAGCGGCTGAACAAGGCGCGCGATGAAGCGCAGCAGGCGCTGGCCGAACTGGGCCAGCACATCAGCGGCGATGAAGCCAAGCTGCTCGTGCTGCGCGAGGCCGTGGACGAGGCCGAGCCGCGCCTGGAGCACCTGCGCGAAGAGAACGAGATCAAGCAGGAAGCCCTGCGCGAGGCCGAGGCCCGTCTGGCCGACTGGCAGCAGCGCTGGGAAGCGCATACCCGCAACACCTCCGAAGCGTCGCGCGCCGGCGAAGTGGAACGCACGCGGGTGGACTACCTCGACCGTCAGGTCCTTGAGGCCGACCGCCGCCGCGAAGCCCTGACCAGCGAACGCGGCAGCCTCGACCTGGACGCGCTGACCGCGGCCTTCGAGGACCTGCAGCTCCGGCACGAGACCCAGAAGGCGGCGCTCGACGGCCTCACTGAGCAGGTTGAAGCGCGCAAGCAGGTCGTTGACGGTCTGCAGGACCGCCAGCGCAGCGGGCAGACCGAACTGGCCGAGATCCGGAAGCAGGCGCAGGCCGCGCGCGGTCGCCTGTCATCGCTGGAAACCCTGCAGCAGGCCGCGCTTGGCCAGGAGCAGGGTGCGGCCGTCGCGTGGCTTGCCGCGCAGCGGCTGGATTCGGCGGCCCGCGTGGGCGAACGCCTCACCGTGGAGAGCGGTTGGGAAAACGCGGTGGAGAGCGCGCTTGGCCAGCTGATCGAGGGCGTCCTGGTCGAGAACCCCGAAGCGCTCGTCGATGCGCTGGGCGAACTCGGCGATGGCCGTCTTGCCCTGGTGTCGGCCTCGCAGGAGGCGTTGCAGGTCGCGCCGACCTCGCTGGCTGCCAAGGTCCAGGGGCCCACCGCGATCCGTCGCCTGCTCGCCCGCCTGCACGCGGCCGAGGATCTGTCGGCGGCACGTGCCCTGCAGGCCACGCTGGGCGAGGGCGATTCGGTGATCACCCGCAGTGGCGAGCGCCTCGGCGACGGCTGGGTGCGGGTCTCGCGCTCCGGCGCCGCCAAGCAGGGCGCGCTGCTGCGCGAACGCGAGATTGTGACCCTGCGCGAGCAGATCGACACCCTGCAGGCGCGCGAAGCCGAGCTGGAGCAGCGCCTGGCGGGGTTCCGCGACCAGCTGCTGGCCGGCGAGCAGCACCGCGAAGAGGCGCAGCGCCAGTTGTATCAGGCGCACCGCAGCGTGTCCGAGCTGGGCGGCCAGCTGCAGAGCCAGCAGGGCAAGGTGGAGGCGGCACGTACCCGTATCGACCGCATCGAAGGCGAACTGTCGCAGTTGCTTGAGACCCTGGATGCCAGCCGCGAACAGGTGCGCGAAGCGCGTGCCCGGCTCGACGACGCGGTCACCAGCATGGGCGATCTGGAATCGGTACGCGCGGCGCTGGAGGGCGAGCGCCGCCAGCTCACCGACGCCCGCGACCTTGCCCGCGAAGCCGCGCGCAACGTCCGTGAGAGCGCGCATTCGCTGGCGCTGACGCTGGAATCCCAGCGCGCCCAGATCACCTCGCTGAGCCAGGCGCTGGAGCGCATGAGCAGCCAGCGAGGCCAGCTGGACACACGCCTGGGTGAACTGCATTCGCAGCTCGACGAGGGTGACTCCCCGGTGCAGGCGCTGGAGGCCGAGCACCAGAATGCGCTGGGCGAGCGCGTGCGTGCCGATCGCGTGCTGGGTGAGGCGCGTACGATGCTGGAAGGCATCGATGCGGAGCTGCGCAATTTCGAGCAGACCCGTCATCAGCGCGATGAGCAGGCGCTGGCGCAGCGCGAACGCATCTCCCAGCGCAAGCTCGACCAGCAGGCGCTGGTGCTGAGCGCCGAGCAGTTGTCGGCTTCGGTCGAGAAGGCCGGCTTCGTGCTGCAGGACGTGATCAACAGCCTGCCCGAGGAGGCGCGCACCAGCGACTGGGAGCAGGCCGTGCACCAGATCGATGGCCGCATGCGCCGTTTGGAGCCGGTCAATCTTGCCGCGATCCAGGAGTACGGCGAGGCATCGCAGCGCTCGGAGTACCTGGACGCACAGAACACCGATCTGACCACCGCACTGGAAACCCTGGAAGAGGCGATCCGCAAGATCGACCGCGAAACCCGCGGCCGCTTCAAGGACACCTTCGACCGGGTCAATGCCGGCGTGCAGCAGCTGTACCCGCGCCTGTTCGGTGGCGGGCATGCCTACCTCGAACTGACCGGTGAAGACCTTCTCGACACGGGCGTGACGATCATGGCCCGCCCGCCGGGCAAGCGCGTGTCCAGCATCTCGCTGCTGTCCGGCGGCGAGAAGGCGATGACGGCGGTGGCGCTGGTATTTGCGATCTTCCAGCTCAACCCGGCGCCGTTCTGCCTGCTGGACGAGGTCGACGCGCCGCTGGATGAAGCCAACGTCGGTCGCCTGGCCAACATGGTCAAGGAGATGAGCGAAAAAGTGCAGTTCCTGTTCGTCAGCCACAACAAGGCCACGATGGAGGCGGCGCACCAGTTGTCCGGTGTCACCATGCGCGAGCCGGGCGTCAGCCGACTGGTCAGCGTGGACCTGGAGGAAGCGGCCCGATTGGCGGGCGCGGCCTGACGTGCCATCCTTGCGTACCTGAATGATTTAGCCGGAGACCCCCTCGAATGTCCGACATGGCAATGCTCCGCATCGGCATCCTGGCCGCCGGCCTGCTGTTGATCGCCGCGATCTTCCTGTTTGGCCGTCCGAAGAAGAAAGTCCAGGGCCGCCGCATCGAAGGCACCGACACGGCCGCCGGCGCGCGGCGTGAGCCGGTGCTGGGCGAAGGTGACCCTGCAGGCGCTGACGCCGGTGTGCCCGCCGATGACGGCGTGACCCAGCCGGAACTGGGCCTGCCCGAGGTCGATGCCCCGGCCGCCAGCGACGTGGGCAAGCGTGCCACCCAGGACTTCGACAAGATCGTGTCGCTGTTCGTGGCCGCGCGTGCCGGTGAGCAGTTGCGTGGCGAGGACATCGTGGTTGCAGCGGAGAAGACCGGCCTGGTCTTCGGCCACATGAACGTGTTCCACCGCTTGGTCGAAGGCCACCCCGAGCGCGGCCCGATCTTCTCGATGGCCAGCATCATGAAGCCGGGCAGCTTCGACATGGCCAACATCCGCGAGATGGAAACCCCTGCCATCGCCTTCTTCCTGACCCTGCCGGCGCCGCTGACCGCGCTGGATGCATGGGAAAAGATGCTGCCCACGGTGCAGCGCATGGGCGAGCTGCTGGACGGCGTGGTGCTCGACGACAGCCGCGCCACGCTCGGCCGCCAGCGCGTCGCCCACATCCGTGACGAACTGCGCGCCTACGACCGCCAGCACCAGGCCCCGCCGCTGACCAAGCCGCCGCGCTGGTAACCGCGGGCGTAGCGCGGTGGAGCAGCCGGGCGGAGCCCGGCGCTACCGGGGCGGGTCGATTGCGGCGGCGAAGGCGGTCTGGAACCTCTCCATCTCCGCTGCCGTGCCCACGGTGACCCGCACCCGCTGCGGCCAGATCGCCCAGCTGCGTCCGATCACAACGCCGCGTTCGGCCATCGCCGCGGCGAACGCGGCACCCTCGCGCTGCACATCGACCACGAAGCAGTTCGCTTCGGACGGCACGCAGGAAAAGCCGCGCTTGCCCAGCCACGCGATCGTGGCCTGGCGCACCTGGGCGTTCTCCGCCCGGCGTCGCACGATCAGGTCCGGGTCGCGCAGGCTGGCCAGGCCGGCCGCCAGCGCGGTCACCGGCAACGGGTTGTCACCGAGGCTGGCCAGCTCGCGCAGGCGGTCCGGATGCGCGGCTGCCACGCCCAGGCGCAACCCGGCCATGCCATACAGCTTGGAGAACGTGCGCAGCACGATCAGGTCGTCGCGCTGCATTACCTCGCTGATCACCGAGCGCTGCTCGCTGTACTGCAGATAGGCCTCATCGACCAGTACGCGGGTACGCGCCGGTTTGTGCGCCAGCAACCAGGCGATGTCGGCGGCCGGTGTGATCGAGCCGGTCGGGTTGTTGGGATTGCACAGATACAGCAACCCGGCGTCGATGCGCGCGGCGGCCGCGACCATCGCCCGCACGTCGTGCGCGCCGTCCGCGCGCAGCGGCACCCGCACCACCGGCACGCCGCGTGCGGCAGCCAGATCGCCGAGCGCCTCGAAGGTCGGATCGGCGACCACCAGCCCGGCACCGGCCCCCGTCCACAGCACGGCCGCCCGGTTCAGCGGCTCGCTGGAGCCCGGGAACAGCCGCACCTGTTCCTTGCCCAGACCTTCCTGTGCGGCGAACAGGTCGCGCAGTTCGCCGGCCATCGCGAACAGATACCGCCCGCTCCGGCCTGCGACGTCACGGGCTGCGGCCAGCGCAGCCGGGGCAGGACCGTAGGGGCACTCGTTGAAGTTGAGCAGGACCGGGCCGCCGGCAGGGGCTGCCGGCCCGGAGCGAAGCAGGGCGGCCTGCGCGGGCGTCAGCCCCAGCGTCGACAGTGCCAGGCCGGTGCCGGCCAGGTGCAGGAAGGAACGGCGGGAGGGCGCGCTGGGATGTGTCACGGGGCACCGTGTGCAGAGGGCAAGCCGGCACGCTAGCGCTGCTGGCGTGAGGCGGCAAGCGTTCACCATCCGCGATAAAATCGGCAGCCCCTTCAGGATTGCCGACCGCATGAGCCCCAGCCCCGCCGAACGTGCCGACGTCCTGCGCCGCCAGATCGAGGATGCCGGCAAGGCGTACCACGAGCGCGACGAGCTGCTGATTCCCGACGCGGACTACGACGCGCTGGTGCGTGAGCTGGAGGCGCTGGAGCAGGCACATCCCGAGCTGGCCCGTGCCGATTCGCCGACCCGGCGCGTGGGCGGCAAGGCCTCTTCACGCTTTGCCGAAGTCCGGCATGTGGTGCCGATGCTGTCGCTCGGCAATGCGTTCAGCGATGAAGAAGTGCAGGATTTCGTGCGCCGCATCGGTGAGCGGCTGCGCCGCGACGCGCTGTACTTTTCGGCCGAACCGAAACTGGACGGCCTGGCGATCAGCCTGCGCTACGAGGACGGCCAGTTCGTCCAGGGCGCTACCCGTGGGGATGGTGCCACCGGCGAGGATGTCACCGTCAATCTGCGCCAGATCCGTGTGATTCCGCATCGCCTGCAGGGCGAGGGCTGGCCCGACGTGCTGGAGGTGCGCGGCGAGGTCTACATGGCGCGGGCCGATTTCGAGGCCTACAACGCCGACGCCCGGCTGCACGACGGCAAGGTGCTGGCCAACCCGCGCAATGCCGCAGCCGGTTCGCTGCGTCAGCTCGATCCGAAGGTGAGCGCGCGGCGCAAGCTGAGTTTCTTCGCCTACGGCACCGGTGAGGTGCGGGGCGGCGAGCTGCCGGCCACGCACTCGGCCACGCTGGCGCAGCTGCGCGCGTGGGGCTTCCCGGTCAGCGACCTGTGCCAGGTGGTGGAAGGGAGCGAGGGCCTGCTGGCGTACTACCGTGACATCGGCGAGCGCCGCGACGGGCTTGCCTTCGACATCGACGGCGTGGTCTACAAGCTCGATGACCGCGCCGGGCAGGAACAGATGGGCTTCGTCTCCCGCGCACCGCGCTGGGCGATCGCGCACAAGTTCCCGGCGCAGGAACAGACCACGACCGTGGAGGCCATCGAGATCCAGATCGGGCGCACCGGTGCGGCCACGCCCGTGGCCCGCCTGGACCCGGTGGCGGTGGCCGGGGTGATCGTGTCCAACGCCACCCTGCACAACGCCGATCAGATCGCGCGGCTGGACGTTCGCGTGGGCGACACCGTGATCGTACGCCGTGCCGGCGATGTGATTCCGGAGGTGGTGAGCGTGATCGCCGAGCGCCGGCCAGCCGGCACCGCACCGTGGCAGATGCCGACGCACTGCCCGGTATGCGGCGCGGAGATCGTACGCGAAGAAGGCGCTGCCGCCTGGCGCTGCTCGGGTGAGCTGAGCTGCCCGGCGCAGCGCAAGGAGGCCATCGCGCACTTCGCCTCGCGCCGCGCAATGGACATTGATGGCTTGGGCGGCAAGTACATCGACACCCTGGTCGATGCGGGCATCGTGCGCGGCGTGGCCGATCTGTACCGGCTGCAGCGCGATCAGCTGCTGCAGTTGAAGCTGGTGCTCGATGCCGGGTCGCCCGAGGCACTGGCCAGCCAGATCGGCGCGCACCTCCCGCCGGAGGCCAGTGGCGACTACCTGCGCGCGATCCTGCAGCTGGATGGCCGCGACGAGACCTGGCGCGCCCAGGCGCTGGCGATGCCGGCAGCGTTCGTCTGGAACACGAAGAAAATTGCCACCCGCTGGGCGGACAACCTGATCGCGGCCATCGACGCCAGCCGCGACACCACGCTGGAGCGGCTGCTGTTCGCGCTGGGCATCGAGCATGTGGGTGAGAGCACCGCCAAGGCGCTGGCTGCCTGGTTCGGCGACCTGGCGCTGATCCGCCGGCTGCCGTGGCCGCTGTTCAAGCGTGTGCCGGACATTGGCGGCGAAGTGGCGCGATCGCTCGGGCACTTCTTCGAGCAGGACGGCAACCAGAAGGCCATCGATGCTCTGATCACGATCGGCAAGGTGCGCATCACCGACACGCACAGGCCGTCGGCCAAGCTGCGCGACGGCCTGGACTTCGCCCAGGTGCTGGTGGAGGCCGAAATCCCGGGCATTACCCGTCTGCGCGCCGAGAAGCTGGTAGCCGCGTTGCCTGACGCTGCCACGCTGCTGGATGCCGAGCCGGTGCGTTTCGTCGCCGCCGGGCTGCCCAATGATGTTGCGCTGGGCCTGGCCGACTGGCTCGACCGCGACGGTCATGGCCACATGCTGCTCAAGGCCGAGGCCTGCCGGCAGGAACTCCTGGACCTGGCCCCGGACCAGGCGGAGCAGATTGCCGGGCCGCTGGACGGGCAGACCGTGGTGCTGACGGGCACATTGGCGCAGATGACCCGCGACGATGCCAAGGCGCGGCTGGAAGCGCTGGGCGCGAAAGTCTCCGGCAGCGTGTCCAGGAAGACCGCGTTCGTCGTCGCCGGCACCGAGGCGGGGTCCAAACTGACCAAGGCGCAGGAGCTGGGCGTGGAGGTCTGGGACGAAGACCGCCTGCTGGCCTACCTGGCCGCACACTGATTTCTACGAGACGTCGCATGCATACCGTACCCCTCGATTTCCGCCTGGCCACCGTGGCCGACGCCGATCTGCTGATTGGCCTGATGCGCGACTTCTACGCCGAAGACAAGCTCGATTTCGACCCGGCGCGCGTGCGTCCCGCGCTGTTGGCCCTGCTCGAAGAGCCGCGCAACGGCGAGGTGCTGCTGTGGCTGTCCGAGACCGGCGAGGTGGTGGGCTATGCGGCCCTGGCGATGGGCTTCAGCCTGGAGCAGGGCGGACACTTCGCGCTGCTCGATGAGCTCTACCTGCAGCACGCCGCGCGCGGCCGTGGGCGTGGCAAGCAGGCGCTGGCGATCCTTGAGCAGCGTGCCAACGCGCGCGGCGTCGCGCGGATGCGCCTGGAAGTGAACCATCACAACGAACTGGCGCGCCGCCTGTACCTGGCCACCGGCTACGTGGATGACACCCGCGACCTGCTGACCCTGCCGCTGGCCGAACGCCTGCGCGACGCGCGCGCATGATCGCGGCCCTGCGCCAGCGCGCCGCGCTCAATGCGTGCATCCGTGACTTCTTCGCCACACGTGGTGTGCTCGAAGTGGAAACGCCGATCCTGTCGGTGGCCGGCAATACCGAACCCAACATTGACAGCTTCCACACCCGTTTCAGTGGCCACGTCGATGCGGGTGAGGCGCAGCGCTGGCTGCGCACGTCCCCGGAGTATCCGCTCAAACGCCTGCTTGCCGCCGGTGTGGGCGACTGCTACGAGCTGGGGAGGGTGTTCCGCAACGGCGAAGCTGGCGGCCGCCACAATCCCGAGTTCACCATGCTCGAGTGGTACCGCGTGGGCTGGGACCATCACCGTCTGATCGGGGAAACGGCGGCGCTGGTACGCGCGGCACTCTCGCTGGTGCAGCGCGAGGCGCGCCTGGAGGTCATCGACTACCGCAGTCTGTACCGGCGCCAGCTCGGGGTGGACCCGTTCGAAGCGGACATCGACGCACTGCGCGCGCCGCTGTCGGACATCCACATCGATCCGCAGGGGCTGACCCGCGACGACTGGCTGGACCTGCTGATGACCCACTGCATCCAGCCTGCGTTCGGTGACGATACGATGACGGTCGTGCACGATTGGCCGGCCAGCCAGGCCGCGCTGGCGCGCATACGGCCCGGGACGCCGGCACTGGCCGAGCGCTTCGAGCTGTATCTGGGGCCGGTGGAGCTGGCCAACGGCTATCACGAGCTGAACGATGCCGCCGAGCAGCGGGCGCGCTTCGAGCGCGATCTTGCGGTGCGGCGCATGCGCGGCGCGGTGCTGCCGCCCCTGGACGAGGCGCTGCTGGCCGAATTGCCGCAGCTTCCCGACTGTGCGGGCGTAGCGGTGGGGGTGGACCGGTTGCTGATGGCGATGAACCGTACACCGGCGATTGCCGATGTCCTGGCCATCGATTTCGCCCGGGCCTGAACCGTTCCCGGCCAATTGCGTCTTGCGCACCGTGGATGATGATGCTCTGATCACACCCGATGTCAGAAGGTGTAACGCGTGATCGTTCAGTTGCGGCGGGGACCGTGTCGATGAAGGTGTTGGCCAGCGCAGGCATGCCGCTATGTTCGTTGTTGCTGTGGGCAGGGCTGGCATCGCCGGCCGTGGCGCAGTCGTCCGGCTATGCCGGGCAGGTGGTGCGCTGCGAATCGCGCGACATGGAATGGGTGCATTGCGACATGCCCGTGGACGGTGGCGTGGATATGGTCCGCCAGCTGTCGGAGAACACCTGTGTGCGCGGCTCCGAGTGGGGCACTGATCGCTCGGGGGTCTGGGTGACGCTGGGCTGCCGCGCCGAGTTCCGCGCCCGCACGCCGGTGACCGCCAAGCGCGCAGGCGAGCGGTTGACGCGGCGCGTGGTGCGCTGCGAATCCAATGGTCGCCCGCAGAACTGCCCGGTGGTGCTGCAGGGTGCACCGGTGCGCCTGCTGCGCCAGTTGTCGGCGCTGCCATGCCGCGAAAACCACAGTTGGGGCGTACGCCGCAACGAGATCTGGGTGACGCGTGGATGCCAGGGTGATTTCGAAGTGGGGGCCGCCGACGGGTCCGGCTTCCTGATGGTGCCGCGACTGCTCACCTGCGAATCCAAGTCGCGCCAGCGTCGCTTCTGCGGTGCCAGCATCAACCACGGCGCCACGCTGTCCAGGCAGCTGTCCGGCAGCCCGTGCGAGCAGGGGCGGAGCTGGGGCTGGGACGCACGCGGGGTGTGGGTGGACGACGGCTGCCGCGCCGAGTTCTCGGTCAATTGAAACGGCCGCGCGTCCGGGCCTGACCCGACGCCGGCGCGCCGCTACAATGGCGCGATGAACGCATCCACCGACATCGACTACGCCCGCTACGACCACATCCGCCCGATCCTGTGGACCGGCGACGCCCTGCAACTGCTGGACCAGCGCAAGCTGCCGTTCGTGGTCGAGCACGTGGCGTGCCATGACAGCGATGCCGTCGCCGCGGCGATCCACGCACTGACCGTGCGCGGCGCACCCGCCATCGGCATTGCTGCGGCGTGGGGCGCGGTGCTGGCCGCCAACGACGTGCAGGCCGACGATGGCGCGCAGGCGCTGCTGAAGCTGGAGCCGGCGCTGCAGCGGCTCAATGCCGCACGGCCGACCGCGGTGAACCTGGCGTGGGCCCTGGCGCGCATGCGCCGCGCCCTGGCGCCGGCCGGCAGCGACTGGCGCGACGTGCTGGCGGCCGAGGCCCAGGCCATCGCCGATGAAGACCTGGCCGCCAACCGCCACATGGGCGCGCTGGGTGCCGGGCTGATCGAGGCCGGCAGCGGCGTGCTGACCCACTGCAATACCGGCTCGCTGGCCACCGCCGGCTTCGGCACCGCGCTCGGCGTGATCCGCGCCGGCATGGCCCAGCACCGCATCGCCCGCGTGTTCGCCGGCGAGACCCGCCCGTGGCTGCAGGGCGCCCGCCTGACCGTGTGGGAGCTGCAGCAGGATGGCATCGACGCGACCCTGATCGCCGACTCGGCCGCCTCGCACCTGATGAAGACCGGCGCGGTGCAGTGGGTGATCGTCGGTGCGGACCGCATCTGCGCCAACGGTGATACCGCCAACAAGATCGGGACCTATCAGCTCGCCATCGCCGCACGCCACCACGGGGTGAAGGTCATGGTGGTGGCGCCTTCCTCGACGGTGGACATGGACACCGCCGACGGCGACCAGATCGAGATCGAGCAGCGTGATCCCGGCGAGCTGTACGGCGTGGGCGGGGTCCGTACGGTGGCCGAGGGCATCGCCGCCTGGAACCCGGTGTTCGATGTCACCCCGGGCGCCCTGATCGATGCCATCGTGACCGAGCGCGGGGTGATCCTGAACCCGACCACGGCCAATATGCGGGCCGCCTTCGGGGAAGCCCCCGCAACGGCCCCGTAAGTTCCTGATTCTTGCCGGTAAAACCCCGGTAAAACGAGGCGGGAAACGGCCCGTTGTGGTAGACTTCAACGGTTAATCGAGATTCCGGCGCGGCCGCCCCGAAAGGGCTGGCTGCGACGGACTGGACCGCTACCAGACAACGGAACCCGAATGGCAGAAACCGCCAAGGAAATCATCCAGGTCAACCTGGAAGACGAGATGCGCAAGAGCTACCTCGATTACGCGATGAGCGTGATCGTGGGCCGCGCCCTCCCGGATGCGCGCGATGGCCTCAAGCCGGTGCATCGCCGCGTGCTGTTCGCGATGAGTGAGCTGAACGCGCACAGCAACAAGCCTTACTTCAAGTCGGCGCGTATCGTCGGTGACGTCATCGGTAAGTACCACCCGCATGGCGACCAGTCGGTGTACGACACGCTGGTGCGTCTGGCGCAGCCGTTCTCGCTGCGCTACATGCTGGTCGATGGCCAGGGCAACTTCGGTTCGGTCGACGGCGACTCCGCCGCGGCGATGCGTTACACCGAAGCGCGCATGTCCAAGCTCACCCATGAGCTGATGGCGGACATCGACAAGGAAACCGTCGATTTCCAGCCCAACTACGACGAAAAGGAACTGGAGCCGACGGTCATGCCGACCCGGTTCCCGAACCTGCTGGTCAATGGTTCGGCCGGTATCGCGGTGGGCATGGCGACCAACATCCCGCCGCACAACCTGACCGAGTCGATCAATGCGTGCATCGCGCTGATCGACAATCCGGCGATCGACGTCGACGGCCTGATGGAATACATCCCGGGCCCTGACTTCCCGACCGCGGGCATCATCAACGGCACCGCCGGCATCGTCGCCGGTTACCGGACCGGTCGTGGCCGTGTGCGCATCCGCGCCAAGGCCGATATCGAAGTGGCCGACAACGGCCGCGAATCGATCATCGTCACCGAGATTCCGTACCAGGTGAACAAGGCCCGGTTGATCGAGAAGATCGCCGAGCTGGTCAAGGAAAAGAAGCTCGAAGGCATCAGCGAGCTGCGCGATGAGTCCGACAAGGACGGCATGCGCATCTACATCGAAATCAAGCGCGGCGAGTCGGCGGAAGTTGTGCTGAACAACCTCTACCAGCAGACCCAGATGGAGTCGGTGTTCGGCATCAACATGGTGGCGCTGGTCGATGGCCGCCCGCAGCTGATGAACCTCAAGCAGCTGCTCGAGGCCTTCGTGCGCCATCGTCGCGAAGTGGTCACCCGCCGCACCGTGTTCGAGCTGCGCAAGGCGCGCGCCCGTGCGCACGTGCTGGAAGGCCTGACCGTCGCGCTGGCCAACATCGACGAGATGATCGAACTGATCAAGACCTCGCCCAATCCCAACGAAGCGCGCGAACGCATGCTCGCCCGCCTCTGGGAGCCGGGCCTGGTGGGATCGATGCTTGGTGCCGCCGGTGCCGAGACCTCGCGTCCGGACGACCTGCCCAAGGGCGTGGGCCTGATCGAGGGTGGCTACCAGCTGACCGAGATCCAGGCCACCCAGATCCTGGAAATGCGCCTGCACCGCCTGACCGGGCTGGAGCAGGACCGCCTGACCGAGGAATACAAGCAGCTGCTGGAAACGATCGCCGGGCTGATCCACATCCTGGAAGATCCGGACCGCCTGCTGCAGGTGATCCGCGAAGAGCTGATCAACGTGCGCACCGAGTTCGGCGACGAGCGCCGCACCGAGATCCGCCACAGCGAAGAAGACCTGGACATCCTCGACCTGATCGCGCCGGAAGACGTGGTGGTCACCCTGTCGCATGCCGGCTACGTCAAGCGCCAGCCGGTCAGCGCCTACCGCGCCCAGCGCCGCGGTGGCCGTGGCCGCAGCGCGGCGTCGACCAAGGAAGAGGATTTCATCGAGCAGTTGTGGCTGGTCAACACACACGACACGCTGCTCACCTTCACCAGCTCGGGCAAGGTGTTCTGGCTGCCGGTGCATCAGCTGCCCGAAGCCGGTTCCAATGCCCGCGGCCGGCCGATCATCAACTGGATTCCGCTGGAGTCCGGCGAGAAGGTGCAGGCCGTGCTGCCGGTGCGTGAATACGCCGATGGTCAGTTCGTGTTCTTCGCCACCCGCAACGGCACGGTCAAGAAGACGCCGCTCAGCGAGTTTGCGTTCCGTCTCGCACGCGGCAAGATCGCCATCAATCTCGATGACGGCGATGCGCTGGTGGGGGTCGGCCTGACCGATGGCGAGCGTGACATCCTGCTGTTCGCCTCCAACGGCAAGACCGTGCGCTTCGCTGAGGACAAGGTCCGCTCGATGGGCCGTACCGCCACCGGCGTGCGCGGCATCAAGATGGCCAAGGGCGAGGAAGTGGTCAGCCTGATCGTGGCCGAGAGTGCCGGCGGCAGCGAGGACGACAACGATGATGACACCGTCATCGACGAGACCGTGGGCGAGAATGGCGATGCCGTGATCGAGAACGGGGTGGATGACGACAACGCGTTGTACATCCTCACCGCTACCGAGAACGGCTACGGCAAGCGCACCCCGCTGCCGGATTACCCGCGCAAGGGGCGTGGCACCCAGGGCGTGATCGGCATCCAGACCACCGAGCGCAACGGCAAGCTGGTCAGCGCGGTGCTGATGGGGCCGCGCGACGAGGTGCTGCTGATCTCCGATGGCGGCACCCTGGTGCGCACCCGCAGCTCGGAAATCTCGCGCGTGGGCCGTAACACCCAGGGCGTCACCCTGATCCGCCTGTCCAAGGACGAGAAGCTGCAGGCGGTCGAGCGCATGGATGCCTCGCTGGATGACGGCGCCGACGAAGAGGGCGCCGACGAGGCGGCCGCGACCGCTGCCGCGCCGGTGGTGGCACCGCCGGACGCGTAACGCGGTTGCGTTGCGGTACCACGGAAAACGCCGGCGCCTGCCGGCGTTTTCCGTTGGGGGGTCCAGGCACGGCTGGAAAGAACGCGCCGCGTTCACGACCCCGGTGGGATAAGGACCCACAGGACCGGTGCAGACGCTGGCCGGCGGTGCAGGGGAAGGGAGGAGCGCGCGATGTCCGCCACGACGCAGGCCCGCTACACCCGCCATTGGCTGCTGGGTGTCCTGGCGATGATCCTGCTGGTGCTTGGCGCGGTGCTGGTGCTGGGCGGCGGCTGGTTGGCCCGCCTCGGCGGTTCCTGGTACTACGTGCTGGCCGGGGTCGGCCTGCTGGTGGCCGGCGTGCAGTTGTGGCGCGGACGGGTCAGCGGTGCGGCGTGCTTCGCACTGGTATTGGTGGGCACCGTGCTGTGGACCTGGTGGGAGTCGGGCAGCGACTATTGGCGGTGGGTGCCGCGCCTCGGGCTGATGGTGGCGTTGGCCTTCATGCTCTGCCTGTTGCTGCCGCGCCTGCGACGGCCGGTATCCCGCGCTGTGTCGCGCAGTCTGGCCGGTGTCCTGGCGCTGGTGTTCGTGGCGGCCTTCAGCCTGGCGTTCGTTCCGCATGGCGTCACCGCAGCCGTGGGTGCCTTCCCCGAGCCAATGGTCGCCGCCGGGCTGGCGCCGACAGCCGAGGCGGCGCTGCAACCGGCCGACCGGCCTGCCGATGGTGACTGGGCCGCGTACGGCCGCAGCAACGCAGCCACCCGGTTCTCGCCGTTGCAGCAGATCACCCCGGACAACGTGGGAACCCTGCAGCAGGCCTGGGTATTCCGCACCCGCGATCTGCCGGACAAACGCTGGGGCGCGGAGACCACCCCGCTGAAGATCGGCGACCGCCTATACCTGTGCACCGCCCGCAACCAGCTGATCGCCCTCGATGCCGCCGACGGGCGCGAGCGCTGGCGCTTCGATCCCAAGGTCAGGAATGCCTCGATTCCGTACACCGCCGCCTGCCGGGGCGTCGCCTACTACGAGGTGCCGGCCACCGCGCAGGACGCTGCACTGGCCGACGTTGCCGCCGACCTGGCCGTGCCGCAGGTGGGCGTACCGCTGCTTACCCAGGTGCCGCGCGGCGCCTGCGCGGCGCGCATCATCGAGGGCACGCTGGATGGCCGGCTGATCGCGGTCGATGCCGCCACGGGAAAACCGTGCGCCGGTTTCGGCAACAACGGCCAGGTCGACATCACCCTTGGCATGGGCGAGACCCCGCCGGGCTATGTCTCGATCACCTCGCCGCCGGCCATCGTGCAGGGCGTGGTGGTGACCGGCCACCAGGTGCTGGACGGCCAGCGTCGCGATGCGCCGTCCGGCGTGATCCAGGCGTACGACGCAGTCACCGGCGCGCTGCGCTGGGCCTGGGACATGGACCAGCCGCAGCGCAGCGGTGCACCGCCGCGCGGCCATACCTATACCCGCGGCACGCCGAACATGTGGACCACCGCCACCGGTGACGACGCGCTGGGGCTGGTCTACCTGCCGATGGGCAATGCGGCGGGTGACTACTGGAGCGGGTCGCGCACCGAGGCCCAGAACCGCTACGCGACCTCGCTGGTCGCCATCGACGTCAACACGGGCAAGCCGGTGTGGCACTTCCAGGCGGTGCGCAAGGACGTGTGGGACTACGACCTGGGTTCGCAGGCGACGCTTGTCGACTATCCCACCCCGGCCGGCAAGGTGCCGGCCATCCTGCTGCCGACCAAGCAGGGCGACATGTATGTGCTGGATCGCCGCACCGGGCAGCTGCTCACTCCCGCCGAGGAGCGCCCGGTGCCGGGTGGCGGGGTGGAGCCGGAGCAGCGCTCGCCCACGCAGCTGTTCTCGCTGTACCACACGCTGCGCAAGCCCGACCTGACCGAGCGCGACATGTGGGGCATGACCCCGATCGACCAGCTCGTCTGCCGCATCCAGTTCCGCAGGGCGAGCTACCAGGGTTTTTACACTCCCCCGACGGCCGACCGCCATTCCATCGAGTACCCCGGCTACAACGGTGGCTCGGACTGGGGCAGTGTCGCGGTGGATCCACGTCGCGGGGTGATCGTGGCCAACTACAACGACATGCCCAACTACAACCGGCTGGTGCCGCGCGCCACGGCGGACAGACTGGGCTGGCTGCCGCGCGAGGAGGTGCGCGCCGACAAGGGCGGCGCCGAAGGGGCGGGGGACCCGCAGGTGGGGACGCCGTACGCCGTCGACGTCAACGCCGGCTGGCGACTGCCGTTCACCCGTCTGCTGTGCAAGCAGCCGCCGTATGGTGGCATCCGCGCCGTCGATCTTCGCAGCGGCAAAACGCTGTGGGACCGCCCGTTCGGCAGCGCCCGCGGCAACGGTCCGTTCGGCATCCGCTCGGGCCTGCCGATCGAGATCGGCACGCCCAACAACGGCGGTTCGGTCGTCACCGCCAGCGGCCTGGTCTTCATCGCTGCTGCCACCGACGACCTGCTGCGCGCCATCGACCTGAAGACCGGCAAGGAGCTGTGGCACGCCCCGCTGCCCGCCGGCGGCCAGGCCAACCCGATGATCTACGAGCAGAACGGGCGGCAGTACGTGGTCATCATGGCCGGCGGCCACCATTTCATGGAAACCCCCGCAGGCGATTACGTGATCGCCTACGCGCTGCCGAAAACGTGAGGACGCACGCTGGCCCACGCCCCGTAGAGCCGGGTTCTACCCGGCTGCTCTCACGCACGATCATGCAAGCCGGGCAGCGCCCGGCTCTACAAGGTGCCTGCGCACCCAATGACAAGATCACATCAGATCGGGTATTCCCCTGACACGACACCGCAGCGCCCCCTGCTTCAAGGTTCGCGCAGCCTCGCCCACGATGCAGACATGGCGAGTCCTTCTCTACAACGCGGACGCATCTCCTGCGAGGGCAGCTACTACGTCGTCACCACGGTTACGGCGCAGCGCACCCGCCTGTTCGTCGATACCGCCAATGCGCAGGAGGTCTGCCACTGGCTGCGCACCTCGGATGCCCAAGGCCGCACCGACTCCCTGACATGGGTGGTCATGCCCGACCATATCCACTGGATGTTCCGCCTGCGCGACACACCACTGTCGATCGTGATGCGAACCTTCAAGTCGCGGTCGGCCAAGGCCCTCAACCAGAGCAACAGCACCCGGGGCACCGTTTGGCAACCGGGCTACTACGACCAGCTGCAGCGCGACGATCGCCATCTGTTGGCCGCGGCCACCTACATACTCGCCAACCCGCTGCGCGCCGGATTGGCCAAGGGCATGAACGATTACCCCTTCGCCTGGTGCCGATGGCCCCTCCCGTAGCGCCGGGCTCTGCCCGGCGGGTATCAGGTGTGCATGTGCCTGACGAAGAGCAGCCGGGTAGAACCCGGCTCTACGGGTGCGCGTGCGTGGCCTTGGTAGCGCCGGGCTCTGCCCGGCGTGTGTCAGGTGTGCATGTGCCTGACGAAGAGCAGCCGGGTAGAACCCGGCTCTACGGGTGCGCGCGGGTGGCCTTGGTGACGCCGGGCTCTGCCCGGCGGGTGTCAGGTGTGCATGTGCCTGACGAAGAGCAGCCGGGTAGAACCCGGCTCTACGGGTGCGCGCGGGTGGCCTTGGTAGCGCCGGGCTCTGCCCGGCGGGTATCAGGTGTGCATGTGCCTGACGAAGAGCAGCCGGGTAGAACCCGGCTCCACGGGTGCGCGCGGGTGGCCTTGGTAGCGCCGGGCTCTGCCCGGCGGGTGTCAGGTGTGCATGTGCCTGACGAAGGGCAGCCGGGTAGAACCCGGCTCTACGG